>SXHE01000070.1 GCA_005773755.1 Planctomycetia bacterium | reverse complement strand
GGGGGCGGCGAACCCAGCCAGAACGCCACCCCGCACGCGACGGCGATGAGCGCGACGAGGGCCGCGCCGCGCCAGCGGCGCGCGCGACCGGCCGCGGCCGCGGGCGGTTCGGGGTGCGTCACTTGTCGCCTTCCAGTGCGTATTGGCGTGCCACGTTCTTGTCGCGGTCGATCACCCAAACCGACAGCCCGTCCGGGCTAACGTGGACCGTCGGGGGAACCGCCGGCGGGTGGGGCGGGCCGTCCTTCGGCGGGAGCGCGGTGCGGAACTCGAAGTCGCCGAGGCGCGTGCCGTCGGTAACCCGGTAGTAGCTCAACCCGGCGAACGCGATGTCGCGCGACGCGGCCCCGACCACCTCCGGGAACACGCGCACGTTCTGGCGCACGGCCGCCGCGTCCACCTGGAGTTGGCCGTAGTAGAACCGCGCGCCGTCGCGCGCCAGCACGGCGCTGCCGCCGCGCCCCTGCGCGGTGCCGTATGTGCCCGTACTGCCGAGCGTCTTGAGCCGGTTCCCGTCTACCGCGCTCACGGTGATCTCCTGCGACGAGACCCCCGAATTGCCGTGGTACACGCGCCCGGTGCGCGGGTCGTACTCGATGTCGCCGGCGTAGTTGGTCGCGATCCGCGCCAGCTCGCGCGCACCCGCCGGCTCCCACTTGTTGAGCGTCAGGTCGACGTGCTGGTCGCGCTCCAGGAGCAGGAACCGGTCGGCGTCCACGGCCTCGATTCGGTACGCGACGTTCGGAACACCGGCCTCGGCCCACGTTTTTGCCGCCAGGTCGTAGCGGTGGACGCGGGACGGGCGCTTCGGCTTCTTGTACCCGATGATCTCGCCCCCGTAGTCCGAGGCGAACAGCGCCGATTGGTCCGGCGCGAGGCTGAACTCGAAGAACGTCTCCACCGGCGCGCGCCCGCCGAGCGGAACCCCCGCGCCCAGGTCGAAGGCCCAGACGCCGTTCGATCTGCGCGCGAACAGGACGTTGTGCTTCGGCGCGTGCGCGAGTTGGAGGAACGGGTCCCCGTCGGGCAGCGGCACCGCCCGCAGCTCGCGCAGCCGCACCTGCGTACCGGCCTTGAACGGGTTCGCCGGTTCCTGGAACGGGGGCACGCCGACCGCTTCCGGCTCGGCCGGCACGCCGGGCGCGCCGGGATCGGCCGGGTTCGGGGCATTCTTGCCCTTCCACATCGGGGCCAGAACCAACCCGATCGCGCCCAGCACGACCACCAGCAGCACCGCCCCGGCCCCGATGATGACGGCCATCCGGGGCGGCGGGTTGCCGGCGCGCCGCGGCTTCGCGTCGCCCGACCGGCGCGGGCGGCGCGGCGCGCCCGTGAACCGGCCGGGTGGGGCCGCACCCTCTTCGGAGCGCGGCGGCTTCTTGGGCTTCGCGTCGGCCGCCCGCGCGCGCGGCGCGGGGCCGGCGTCGCCCGGTACGGAGAACGGTTCGTCGCACGCGGCGCACACCAGTTCCGTGCCGGGGCGCGGGGCCACGCGCGCGTGCGTCGCCTTGCACATGGGGCAAATGATCGGCATCGCGGACCTCCTGAATCGGTCCCGAGTGTATCAGTTCCGGTCGCGTGTTGCACCGCCCGCGGCCGACGCTATACTCTGAATACCCTCCCAGCGCCCACCCTGCCACCAAACTCCTCTCGGAGTCTGTTCGATGCTCACCGTTTACGGCTCGCCTGCCCGGTACTGCGATGGTCTTTCGCGGCGGTCGTTCCTGAAGGTCGGGGCGCTCGGCGTCGGCGGCCTCACGCTGCCGCAACTCATGCGTGCCGAAGCCGCGAGCGGGAAGAAGTCGCACAAGTCCGTCATCATGGTCTACCTGTCCGGGGGTATGGCCCACCAGGACACGTTCGACCTGAAGCCCAACGGCCCGGCCGAACTCAGGGGCGAGTTCAAGCCGATCCCGACCAGCGTGACCGGCATCCAGTTCGGCGAACACGTTCCGAAGCTCGCCAAGTGCGCCGACAAGCTCGCGGTGATCCGCTCGCTGGTCGGGCAGCGCGACGAACACAGCTCGTGGCAGAGCATGACCGGCACGACGATGGACGCGGCCAAGCGCGCGAACACGCCGCACTTCGGCAGCATCGTCGCCCGGATGCAGGGCCAGACCGACCCGACGGTGCCGGCGTTCGTCGACCTGTCGCCGACGATGCAACACAAGCCGTACAACTCGCCCGGCCCCGCGAACCTGGGCCGCGTGGCCGCGCCCTCGAAGGTGGACGGCGACGAACTGGCCGTGATGAAGAACCTCGCCGTGTCGCCGGCCGACCTGCGCGACCGCAAGCGGCTGCTCGAATCCATCGACGCCTTCCGCAAGGCCAGCGGCCAGACCAACGCGATCCCCGCGGACACGTTCCACGACCGCGCCTTCGACGTACTCACCAGCAGCAAGCTGGTGGAAGCGCTCGACGTGACGAAGGAACCGGAACGCACCCGCGACCGCTACGGCAAGGGTTCGCCGCGGCACCTCGGCGACGGCGCGCCGCAGCACAACGACCAACTGCTGATGGCCCGCCGCCTGGTCGAAGCCGGCTGCCGCGTGGTCACGGTCGCCTACGGGTTCTGGGACACGCACGGCGGCAACTTCAAGTATCTCAAGAACCAGCTCCCGCTGTTCGACACCGGCATCTCGGCGCTGGTCGAAGACATTCACGCCCGTGGCCTACAGGACGACGTGACGGTGTGCGTGTGGGGCGAGTTCGGCCGCATGCCGAAGATCAACAAGGACGCCGGCCGCGACCACTGGGCGCGGGTGAACTTCGCGCTGCTCAGCGGCGGCGGCATCAAGACCGGGCAGGTGATCGGCAGCACCGACAGCGCCGCGGGCGAGGCGAAGGACGACCCGATCCCCTACGGCAACGTGCTCGCCAGCGTGTACAAGAACCTGGGCATCGACCCGCACGCGATGGTGTACGACGTGAGCAACCGCCCGAACCCGATCCTCCCCGGCGCGGTCGCCCCCATCGACAAGCTGTATTGATGGAACGTCGAACGTGGTAAGCTCTACGGGCTGAGCCGACTCAGCCCGTTTTTCGTTTCCGGTGGCGAGAATGCTCCGTTGTTATGCGGCCCTGCTGTTCGCGTGTGTGCCGCTTCTTGCGCGCGCCGCCCCGGTGCCGAAAGAGGACGCGGCGGCCCGGCTGTTGCGCGTCTACGGAACCGCCTTCGACCCGGACAAGGATTGTGCGTTCGAGATGACCGGCGAGCAGTTGCGGATCAAGATTCCCGCGGGCCGCCACACGCTCAACCTCGGCCCCGATCGGTGGAACGCCCCGCGCGTCGCGCGCGCGGTCGAGGGCGACTTCACCGTGATCGTGAAGGTGTCGTTCCCGATTCGCCCCTCGGAGGGGCCTGACGCGAGCGAAGACTCCACCCGGTTCTCGACCGCGGGGTTGGCCGTCTGGAGCGAACGCGGCGAGTCGATCCGGTTCGTGCGCAGGGAAGCCCGGATCGGCCGGAAGATGGCGGAGAGCGTTGTGCGGAGCTGGGACAACCAAACGGGGAGTAACACCTACATCGGCCGATTCGCGAAAGAGTCCGAATCGTGCTACCTGCGGCTCGAGCGCAAGGGGCACCGGGTCAAGACCGACTGTAGCCGCAACGGAAAAGAGTGGGCGCTGGCGTCCGAAATCGAAGACGGCTGGAAGGGAAAAGTGAACGTCGGGGTCATCGCGGAGAACGGCTCCGAAGTGACCTTCGAGGCGACATTTGAAGAGTACCAGTTGACCCTACCCAAGAAATAACCGGCGCGGCGTCGCCCGTCGACAAACTGTATTCGACACGCGCCGCGTGGTACGATGAGGTATGTCCGTAAGGAGAACCGACGATGACGCCGACGTTACCACCGGGGTTCCCGACCGAACTCGCTCCACTGGCGACCGAGATTCACACCTACTTCCGAGTGCTCCCGCAGTTACTCGCGGAGGGCGAAGAAGGGCGGTTCGCGGTTGTGAAGGGGGCTGAGGTGTTCGGCACCTGGGACACCCAGAAGGACGCGATCCAGTACGGCCACGAGCGCGTTCCCGACGGGCAGTTCCTCGCGCAAGAGATCGACGCCCGGTTCTTGACCGCGTTCGGGGCGTTCTTCCAACCGCCGGCCGCTTCGGGGACCGCGTAATGCCACTGCTCAATCTCGCCCTCGACGTGCGTTCCGGCTTGCGCACGCGGGTCCGTATCACCGTGAATCGGGCGACGCTTCTCAAACTCCGTGCCACTCGGCAGGCGGTTCCGCAACCGGTCATCGTCGACGCGATGATCGACACTGGGGCCGAGCGCAGTTGTATCGACCCGGCCGTCGTGCGGCGGATCGCACTTCCGCTGCACGCGTTCGGCTTCGCGTCCGCGCCCGGGACGAACGCGCCGGTGATTCCCGCGCTGGGCGGAACGGCCGTCAACGCCATCTACCAAGCGGGCCTCGCCCTCATCCACCCCGCGCCGCACTCCGATCTCGTCGTGCCGGAAATCGTGCTCGAAACCCTCCCGCTCGCGCAGTTCGGGATCGAAGCGGTGATCGAGCGCGACGTGCTCGCGTCGTGCGTGCTCGTCTACAACGGCCCCACCGGTTCCGCCACGCTCGCCTACTGACCCGCACCCGCCATGCCGCGTGCCCTGCTACTTCTGCTCCTCGCGTCGGCCGGTGCGGTCGCGGCCCCGGTGCCGAAGGACGTGGCCGAGCGGGAGCGACTCGCGGCCGTCTGGGGTACGACCGCGGGGCGCGGCGAGTTCGCGCTCACGCGCGGGCAGCTCACGCTCCGCTCGAAGGGCGACGGGCCGGTCTACAACAGCAAGCTCCCCGAACAGCGGACCATGCCGCACACGCTCCGCACCGTGACCGGCGATTTCGAGGTGTCGGTGCGCGTGTACGACGCGCCCGGCCCAGACCCGAAGGCCAAGATCGACCGCGCGCCCGGCTCGCACTTCGCCAGCGCTGGGTTGTTCGTAGCCGGCGGCGACTGTCGCCTCCAGGTCGATTACTGGCAGAGCTACAACACGCGCAACGGCGTGACCGACAAGGCCCCGGCGCGCCGCATCTGGGTCGACGCGTGGTTCGCCACCGGCAGCATCGTGAGCCTGTTGGCCCCGGTCGAGGACGGCGCGCCGGAGTTCCGCATCACCCGCCGGGGCAAGAGCGTCTCGATGTCGTACCGGTTCGGCGGCGGGCAGTGGTCCGCGCCGCACACCCCGCGCGTGGCGCTGGAGTTCCCGGAGACGGTCGCGGTCGGCGTGTCGATGTCCCACTCCACCTACCAGACCCTGCACGCGACGTTCGACCGGTTCGCTGTCACCTAAGTGACGGCCCGTTAGCGCGCGCCGCGCCGGTCGTCTCACACTCACCTCCGCACCGCTCTTCTCACCGAAATCACAGCGGCAGGTCGCGCGCCCGTCGGCTACACTGTCTCGATACCGTCCGCCGCGCCCGCCGAACTTCCCGCCAGGGTTCGCACCATGCTCCGTGCCGCTGTCGCGCTCGCGTTCGTCGTCGTGCCGCTTGTCGCGGTGGCCGCGCCCGCGCCGAAGCCGACGCAACAGGAGGTACTCGCGAAGCACTTCGGCAAGACGCTGGGCGAGGGCGAGTTCGAGCTGACCGGCAAGCAGCTCGCGCTGCGCACCACCTTCGGGAAGCCCAATCAGGCCTTCAACTGGGGCGACCGCAACGCCGTCCCGCGGACCGCCCTCACCGCGCGCGGCGACTTCGAGCTGACCGTGCGGGTGCTCGACGCGGTGCCGCCCAACAAGGACGCGAAGCACGACGGCCACTCCGCCGAAACGCGGGCCGGCCTGTACATCCACGGCGAGCAGTCCAGCTTCCGCTACTACCTGAGCCAGTCGTACCAGCGGTTCCCCGGCCAGCCGCAAGACGGGAAACTCCAACGGTCGCTGGGCCTCGAAGCGAACTACCCGCGCGGCGGCGCGAGCGGTTCCATCGGCCGCCCCGCCGACGGCGCATCGACGTGGCTCCGGCTGATCCGCAAGGACAAGGCCGTGTCGATGTCACACAGCGCCGACGGCGAGAAGTGGTCGGCCCCGAACAACCCGTTCAAGAACATCGACATGAGCATCCCCGACGAGGTCACGGTCGGCGTGTTCTTCTCGCACTCGACGTACCAGTTCGCCCACGCCACCTTCGACGGCCTGACGATCACCAAAGCCAAGTAGCCCGCCCGCGCCGCCCGAACTTCCTGCCAGGGTCCGCACATGTTCCGTTCCGCCGCACTGTTCGCGCTCGTCGTGGTCCCGCTCGTCGCGGTCGCGGCCCCGGTGCCGAAGGACGTGAGCGACAAACAGGTGATCGCCCGGCACTGGGGCAAGACCGAAGGGCGCGGCGAGTTCGAAGCCGCCGGCAAGCAGCTCACCATCCGCAGTTTCCTGGAGCCGGACACCGGGCTGATCGCGATCCTCGGCGGCGGCAACAACGCCCTCGAGCGGCACACCGCCCCGCGCGTCTCGCGCACCGTCAGCGGGGACTTCGTGATGACGGTCAAGGTGCTGGACGCGGCGCTCCCGAACAAGGGCGCGAAGCACAACGACGGCTACCCGAACACGAAGGCCGGGCTGTTCGTCACCGGCGGCGGCTACGCCACCGAGTTCCACCTGTACCAGTACTACCAGAAGCTCAACGGCGTGGTGAGCGAGGAGCCGACGCGCTACCTGTGGGTGGACTCGTGGTACCCGCGCGGCGGGTCCGGCAGCGGAATGCAAAAGCCCCCGGCCGGCAAATCGACGTGGCTGCGGATCACCCGCAAGGACAACGTCGTGAGCGTGTCGTCGAGCTTCGACGGCGAGCAGTGGACCGCGCCATACACCCCGCGCAAAGAGATGGAGTTCCCGGACGAGGTCACCGTCGGCGTGTACTTCGGCCACTCGACCTACCAGAACCTCAGCGCCACCTTCGACGCCTTCACCATCGAGAAGCCGAAGGCGAAGAAGTAGGAACAGTCCCTCAATCCCAGTCCCACACCAGCACTTTCCCGGTGCCGCTGCCGACGGCGGCGCGGGTTCCGTCCGGGCTGACGGCCACCGCGTACAGCTTCCCGACATTCCACTCGATCGTGCGCTCGGCGGTGAGCGCAGGCGCGCCCCACACGCGCACGAACCGGTCGTTATCGACGGTCAGAACCGGCCCCTGCGGGTGAACGGCCATCGCCAGGAAGTGCCGGCGCGAGGGGCTCACCACCTTGCGTGGCGGCTCGTCAGATTCCGTCAGTGACCAGCAGGCGAGGGTCGCGTTCCACCGGGCAAACGCGCGCTCGCCGCTTGCGGAGAACGCGACCTGCGCGGTGGAGCCGGTCGCGTCGGGCAGCGCTGCGACCGGCTCACCCGTCGCGGTGTCACGCACTACCAACGCGGCGACGGAACTCTTCACCGGATTCCACGACCACTCGACAGTGGCGAACCGCGTCCCGTCCGTGGTGAACGCTGCCGTGGTCACGTTTATGGCGCTACAGTTCAAGCTGAGCTGTTGGGTCGGCTTCTCGTCGGCAGTGAACCCCCAGGTCACGATCGGCGGGGCGGTGTTGACGCGGACGACGTGCCGCGCGTCGGGCGAGGCGACGATGTAGCATAGTTCCTCGTATTCGAGCGCACTAAGGTCGCTCGTGATGGGATCGTACAGAAACCAACGGCCGTAGCGGATGTGGAAGAACAGTTTGCCGTCAGACCGGAACGCGAGCGCCCCGATGTGATCCGTGCGGAGCGGGAACAGCGGCTTCGCGGTCGGGTTCGCGGTATCCCAGACGTGCAACCCGCCGTTGGAGCCGCAGGCTGCGAGCCACCGCCCGCAGTGCGAGAACGCCAGCTCCCGCACCGCGTGCCGCCGGCCGTTCAGCAGTTGCATGGGGTGAGGCTCCGCGTGTTCGGTTGTCCTCATTATGGTCCGCTCGCTCCGCGAGCGGTGCAACACGCGCAGAACAGCTACCACTTGCGCGTAAAGCGAATACAAGGGTATCGCAACCGCTCGCGGAGCGAGCGGACCACAAGGAAGGCACTACCGCTTCGCCCCCTTCGGGCTGAGGGGGACGTCGCTGGCCTTCAGCTTGCCCGCGCCCTTGTACGGGTTGTACAGCGGGTCGCCGACGAGCACCGTCATCCAGCTACAGAACAGCATCGTGCGCGAGTAGCACTCGACCAGTGTGTACTCGCCGGTCGCGAGCAGGCCGAAGAACTCCGCGGGCTTGGGGAAGCCGACCGTGTACGGCTCCGCGACCGGGCCGAGCGTCGCGCACACGCCCTTCTTCAGCAAGTTCGGGCACCACACCTTGCTGTCGCTGTTGCGCAGCGTCACCGCCTCCGAACTTGCCAGGTGCCACGCGACCGCGCCGCGCTCGTACTCGCAGCAGTCCACGAAGTTCGCGTGCGAGTACCAGCCGCAGTAGAGGGCGACGTTCTTGGCAGCACCGGGTTTCAGCACGTCGTTCTTGTCGTCCAGTTCCACCGTCAGCCCGGCCTTCTCCAGCAGCGCGGCGGTTTCGCGCATGGATTCGTCGTACCCCGCGTAGCCGGTGCCGCTCGGTTCGCCCTTCGGGTCGAACTTGATGCCGCGCGCGTCGATCACGGCCTTACCTTTCAGCCCGACCTTCTCGGTGGCGATGGCGTCGTCCACGAGCCGCTTGGCGATCTCGACCGAGGGGCCGTCCAACCGCGACACCATGACCACCGGCGCGGACGCCTTGCGGTATGTCTCGCTCGCCCGCGTCGACAGCGGGTTGTTCACCCACAGTACCAGCGGGTATTTGTCCCACCACAGCAGCATCAGCTCGCTGTCCACACTGGCCTGGCTCTCGGCGTGTGTGAGCCGGCGCTCGCGGCTTTCCAGCCCTTGCACCTGTTGTTGCACGACGGCGATCTCCTTCGCGTCGGCCTTCTTGTCGCGCAGCTCCGCGAGCTTCTTGCGCAGTTCCGCGAGTTCCGGGCGCAACTTCGCGAGCGCCAGCTTCTCGTCCTCGCTGGGCTGCTGTTGGCCGACGCGCAGCGGCACGCCGTAGGTGGTGACGAGCACTTTGACCTTGTCCTTCTTGTCCTTGAGCGCGTCGCGGAGCGGGGCCGCGAGCTTCGCGTCGTAGTCGGCGCGCGAAACGTCTTCGCCCTTCGGCAGGTCGAGTTCGACGACGTTCCCCTTCGGCACCCCGCGCTTGGCGATGTAGTAGTCCGCGACCTCGCGCGACGCGGGCACGTTCTTGTTCACGACCAGCCACACGTCCTTCGGCTCGAGCGCGAACGACGACGAGGCACAGGCGAGCACCAGGGCACAGGCGAAGAGGCGCATGGGAAACTCACACGAAGATGGTGTTAAAGAACTCCCAGATCATTTCGGTCGCGTTCACGGCGTCGGACGGCGGGCCGGCGAGCCGCGGGTTCAGGAGCGCGCCGCCGCCGGGCCAGTGGTGGCCCAGGCCCTCGACGGTGATTGTGTCGAACGGCACCGGGCCGGGGTAGCGTGCCCACCATACCGGCCCCCCGGACTTTAGCTCCGGCACCGGCGAACAGCCGAGGGCGCGCGCCCAGCGGTCGATGGTTTCCGCGACCGGCGGGCGGCGCACCAGGCGGTTCGTCCAGGGCACGCGCGTCTCGCCGCCGCGATACGGCGTCAAAAGATCGGCCGTCCCGACCGTATAGAGGGTGGGGACCGGGCGCGCCGGCTTCGGCTCGCTCGGCCAGCAGTGCCCGGCGACCGGGGCGATAGCCGCGACGCGCTCGGCCCGCTCCGCGGCGTAGCGGAACGTCATCCCGGCCCCGTTCGAGAACCCGGTGACGAACACCCGGCGCGGATCGACCCGCGCCTGGCTCACGGCGTCGTCGATCACCGCGTCGAGGAAGCCCACGTCATCGACGGGGTTGGTCGGAAAGGGCGCTTCGGAAGCGTCGCACCAGCGCTGCGGGTTTTTCAGGAAGGAGGGGGCGGTGTTCGGGTCGGGCGGGAGCGCCTCGGGGATGGCGAGCGCAAAGCCTTCGCGCGCGGCGAGTTTCGACCAGCCGGTTTCGCGGTCGGCCCATTCCGCGGTCCCGCCGGTGCCGGTCAGGAATACGACCAGCGGCGCGCCGGGCGGCGCGGCACGGAAAAGCCACTCGCGGCGGAATCCGCCGATTTGTGCCCGAAATCGCTCCACCGCGTCGTTTTAGGAAGTAGGGGCACGACTTGTGACGCAACGCACAAAGTCCGCGCCCGATTCGCGGGCGCGCGGCATGGCAAGCGGGCGAAAGTTTAGCGTCCGATTGCGCGCACGGGCTTGGAGATGGGGGTATAATGCAATGACTTATCGGATTTCGCGCGGCCCGCGAACCTTGCGAACGCCGACCGCGTCAAACTCCGAGAGCGGGTCATCGTACCCGCCCTCGTGAACGAAACTGTTGTTCCTTCCCCGAATTGGCGACCGGAACCGCCATTCGCGGGAACCCCAAAACACACTCACCCCGTCGGCGCGGGTGCGCGACCCGGAGCGATTCGGCTCCGTCGGTCCCCCTCACGACGCGACACGCACAGGACTCTTGCCATACCGACCGGGCGGCACCGGGCGGGGAGCGGACGAGATATGAACCGAATGACGCACAACGACCGCACCGACGACACCCGCCCGGCGAACGCGCGCGACGAGCGCGAGGACGCGGACGATCTGGTCGATGAGGCCGATGACGACGAAGACACCGCCCTCGAACCTGAGGAAGCGGAGGAGCGCGCGCCCGCGACCGAGGACGAGTACGCCGGTGGGGCCGACGACGCGCTGGGCCTGTACCTGCGCCAGATGGGTTCGATCCCGCTGCTCAACCGCGCCAACGAACTGGCGCTGGCGAAGCGCCTCGAGTTCCACCGCAACCGGTTCCGCGCCGCGGCGCTCGTGTGCCCGCGCGTGCTCACGCGCGTGCTGGAGAAGTTCGAGCAGATCCACGCCGGGCAGACCCCCATCGACCCGAACGTGGACGTGTACTCGTCCTCCGACCTGCGGCTGACCCGCGCGCAGATCATCGCGCGGCTGGGCACCGACCTGCCGACGCTCCGCGTGCTGCTGGAACAGGACACGGCCGTGTTCGCGACCGGCGTGCGCGACGAGTTCCGCGGCACACCCCGGGCGTGGCAGCGCGACCGGTTCCACCGGCTCGCCAAGTGCCGCAAGCTGGTCAGCGAGCTGTCGCCGCGCACCGAACTGCTCGAGCGCTGGACCGACGAACTGAACGACCTCGCCAACGAGTTGAAGCACCTCGCCATCGCGCACGCCAGCGCCGCCGGCCCCGCCGACAAGGGCAAGCTGGAGAAGCTGCTGCGCGACGCCGAGTGCCGGGCCTCGATGACGGCCGACGAGCTGGCCGCGCTGGTGCGCGTGCTGCGCCGTCGCCGGCTCGCGTACCAGGCCGTGCGCAAGGAACTGGCCGAGGCGAATCTGCGGCTGGTGGTCAGCATCGCCAAGAACTACCGCAACCGCGGGCTGCCGTTCGGCGACCTGATTCAGGAGGGCAACCGCGGCCTCATGCGGGCCGTGGACAAGTACGAGTGGCGGCTGGAGTTCAAGTTCGGCACCTACGCGACGTGGTGGGTCCGCCAGGGCATCACGCGTGCGCTGCACGACCACGCCCGCACGGTTCGTGTGCCGTGCCACCAGATCAGCCTGATGGCGAAGATGGAAAAGATGCGCGGCGAGATGACCGTCGCGACCGGGCGCGACCCGACCTCCGAGGAGCTGGCCGCGGCGCTGGGCGTGAAGGTGGAAGACACCCGCAGCCTGCGCATCGTCGGCCGGCACCCGGTCAGCCTGAACGACGCGGTCG
>SXHE01000704.1 GCA_005773755.1 Planctomycetia bacterium | reverse complement strand
TGCCCTGGGCGAGGATCGAGTCGATCGCGCCGACGCTCACGCCGAACCCGAGCTGCACCGGGTTCACCCCGCCGGACTGCTGGGTCGACCCGGACCCGGCGTTGAGGGTCTGGTACACCACGTCCTTGAACAGCATCCGCTGGGTCTTGTACCCGGTGGTGTTGATGTTCGCGAGGTTGTTGCCGACCACGTCGAGGGCCGTCGAGTTCGCGCGCAAGCCGCTCGCGCCGACGAACAGAGCGTTCAGAGCCATCGGGGACACTCCTGGTGCGAATCGCGAGACGAGGTAAGTGGACGTTCGAGGTTAGCTCACCACGGACTGAATCTGCGACAGGCCGACTTTGTCGGTCCCGATGTCGAGTACGAAGCTACCGTCTTGTGTGGACACGGCGGAGACCTTGCCGGAGCGTGCGTCGCCGCCCTCGGTTGGGGTGTAGTTGATCGTCTTGCCGATCAGGTCCACGCCCTGCGTGAGTTGTTGGAGCTTCAGCATCTCGGCGAAACTCGCGTTCAGCTCTTGCAGCCCCTGAACGGAGTTCAGGGTCGCGAGCTGGTTGATGAAGTCCTTGTCGCTGACCGGGTCGAGCGGGTCCTGGTTCTGCAACTGCGCGACGAGCAGTTGCAGGAACTGGTCCGAACCGATCCCGGTGAGTCCGCTCGCGGCGGTGGCCATGGCTGATCTCCGTATCTGAGGGGTTCAAACGGTCACGTCGAGCGTGCCGGGCGCGCCGATCGCGGCCCGCGGGCGCGGGGCGATGGTGGCTTCCCGCAGGCGCGGGGCGAGCTCCGGTTCCGCGTCGCGGTAGGGGTTGCGATTTCCACCGGTGCCGGGGTCGGTCGCCACGTCGAACCGCTCCACGGTCACGCCGGCCGCTTCGAGCCGGTGCCGCAGTTCGGGCATCTGGCTCTCGATCAGTTGCCGCACCGCGTCGTTCGCGACGAGCACCTGTCCGTGAACCTCGTCGCCGCGGGTGACGAGTCGCACCTGCATCCGGCCCAGTTCGGGCGGGTCGAGCCGCATCTGGAACTCGACCGCGCCGTCGCGCTGGAGCACCTGAACGTGTGCAACGACCGCGTCCGCGACCTGTACCGCGGGCGCGGCAGGCGCGGCCCGCACCGCGCCGGTGGCGGCCGGAGCCGCGAGTGCGAACCGGTCCGGCCCGCCGAACGGGTTTGGTGCGACGGACGGGGCTTCGTCCGGGGCCATCTCCGTCGGCTTCGTAACGGATCGCATGTCGGCCGTGACTTCGACCGACCGCACCGGCGCGAGGCCCAGGCTGGTCAGCGCTTGTGTGCTGAAGTTCACCGGTGGGAGGACCGTCTCGCCGGTCGCGAACCGGACCCGCGCGGCCGGCACCGACTCTTGCGGGATCGCTTCGGTCGTCAGCGCGACGGTCGGTGCAGGGCTGGCGCGGTCGGCTTCGGTCAGGACGTTGTTGAAGGCCGCCGACGCCGGCGGTCCCACGGGAGCAACCAGATGCGCGCCCGCGGACGCGATGGCGGCGAACTGCTCGCCGGCGTTGGTCGGGCGCTCGCCGAGTTGCGCGGAGGGGAGGGCGGTCGCCGGAATCGCAGCGGTCGGCTCCGCGACCGGCGGGTTGGTCACGCTCGGATCGGCCGGGACCGGGACGTTGGGAGTCAGGTTCACAACGATCGGCGCTTGGGCCGGGATCGTGGGCGACTGACCGCGCGCGGCGGCCACGGTCGTGGAGCGGGCCGTCACTTCGGCCGGGGTCGGCTCGGAAGCCGGCAAGGGAACGTTTGTCGGTGCTGTCGGCACAAGAGTCGTCGCCGGCTGTTGAGCGGCGGGCACGGCCGGCTGCGCTGTCGAGGTGGTCGGTTGCGGGATCGCGTCGGCCGCGGCGCGGTCGAACAGTAGCGCGTCGGATCGGCTTCGGGTCGGTTCGACGGCGAGCGGCGCGTCGGCTTGGGGCGCGACGCCGTTCGCCTGCGCCACGGCCGCGTTGATCGGTGGCGTGAGTACCTGGGCCGCGACCGCCAGCAGACCCGCGAGGTTCGCGTCCGTCAGTTCGTCGGTCTCTTCGGGCAGGGTGGGTTCGTCGATGCCGACGATGCCGACCGTCTCGGTCGTGAGCGGTTGCGAAGCGGCAACGAGTGCGGCCTGGAACGGCCCCGCGTCCGGTGTGCCGGTCGCGCGCCCCGCGCCCGACACGTCCGCCGCAACCGGCGACACAAGAGCGGACAGGTTCGCGGAGGGGGTTGTCATCGGTGTGACCGTCGTCAGGGCACGCCATAGGCGCGCTGAAGTCGCTGTCGAACCTGCTGGGCGGTGAGTTCCTGGTCGGCCCGTGCCAACCACGTATCACCGGTTGCAACAGTTGCGCCCAGGCTACCGAGTAAATCGGCGATCCGGGTCCGCAACTCTTCTGTCAGGTCGCCGGCAGCGGGGGCTTGTTGGGCCAGTGTCGTCAGCAGGGAGCGGAGCCGGTCGATCGCGTCGGTCGCGGGGTCGCCGATCTTGAGGAGATCGGCGATTTCCGCGACGGCGGCGGTCGCGTCGGCTACCGTTGCCCGCAGTTCTTGTAACACCAGAATGGCCCAACGCGCGGGGAAATGAGGGAAAAAATGCGCATCCCGCGCCCGAATCACTTGGATTTCGCGCGTGAGCGTAGTTGTTCGAGTTGGGCATCAAGTTCTTGCCCGGATCGGATCAGCGAGAGCTGCCAAATGGCGCAGCTTGTGAGGAACTCGTCGTCTAAACCGGTTGCCGCTGTATTCGCCACCTCCCGATAGATCACCTCTGCTTCTGCCACTTTTCCCAACCTGCGCAAACTACAGGCGAGCATGTACTTGGCGAACAGGCGATCCGCGGGTGCGAGTCTCGCGGGGTCGGCCCCGAAGAAGATTCGCCGGGCCGCCTCGAAGTTGTTGTCACGAAACAGGTTCATGCCTTCGCGAACTTCGTCGATGCTCTTGTTCGGGTCCGTCGGCGGGTAGTAGTCGCCCTTCTTCGGCGGAACCATCGGGTTCGTGATCGTCCCGCTGCTGCCCTTGTCCGCGATGCCCTTCAGCGCGTTGAGCATCTCGTTCTGGAGCCGTGCCCGCTTGGTGGCGGCGTCTTCGAACTCGGTCGGCGGTGGTGCGAGGAACGCCTTCGGAGCGGGTTGGGCAATCGCCCCGGCCGCGATCACCGGCACCAGCACGAACGTGAACGCGATCCACCGGCACACGTTACGGCGCATCGTTACCCCTCCTGGAACTTCCCGCTTCATACCGCTGTTGTCGCGCCGGCACAAGTCCCGTCACGTGGACAGAATGTCGCCCGCGACCTGGCCCCAGTCCACGCCCTTGAGTGAGTCGATTACGATCCGCTTGTAGACCTCGGGCGTTTGTGGCGGCAGCCCCTCGGCCAGCGAGGTGCTGAGCATCTGTGCGAGTTGCTCGTTGGCGATCACGTCGGGCGGCTTCGACTGGTTGCCGGCCTGCTTCGCGGTCGCGTCCTCGCGACACTTCTTGGCCTGCCCCTGCCAGTACAGGTGCCGCGTCGGGTTCTCCTTGATCCAACTGATCACCGCGGCGGTCGCGGGGCTGGGCGGCTGACCGCCCGGCGCGCGAGAGCCCTGGCTGTTCGACACCGACGACTCTTTGGCCACGGACCCCGGCGACGGGTCGTTCATGATCCCGCCGGCCTTCGGGCTTTTGCTGACGCCCGACGGGTCGACGAAATAGTTGGCGACCGACTGCCGGACCTTCACGTCCTGGGCACCGATCCACATGACCAGGAAG
>SXHE01000703.1 GCA_005773755.1 Planctomycetia bacterium | reverse complement strand
GCCGCGGCCAAGAGTGTGCCGCGGCGGACGAGCCACCAGCGCGCGACGTACACCCCGGCGGCGACGGCCGCGGTCACGTTCGTGCTCACGCCCGGCGGCCCGGCGGTCGGTGTCTCGTGCCGCGTCGGTGCGGCCCGGTATCCGCCACGTCCGCGCTCGTAGTCGTCTTCGTCGCGGTTGCTCGCGGTTTCGCCCCACGGATCGCGGGGGCGGCCCCAGCCGTCGCGGTCGTCCTCGTCTTCGTCGTCCCAGCGGGACGCCGCCGGGCGGGGTGCGGGCGGCGGCTCGGTGTTGCCGGCGACGACCGCCTGGACGACCTGCCGCACGGCGTCGCCGACGGCCCGCCCCAGTTCGCCAGCGACGGCGATGCGGACCCGCTCCTTCAATTGGGCCATCGTGCCCGCGAGGCCGGTCAGTTGGGTCTTCATGATCCCGGTCACTGCTGACCCCCCGGTCCGAGGTTGAGGGCCTTGAGGCTCGACCACACCTGGGTCAGGGCCTTCTTCTCCTTCTTCTGGTGCTTGAGCGCGGCCACCAGCCGCGAGGCCGCGGCCAGGGCGTCGCCCAGAGCTACCCGCAGCTCCTCGGCGAGCAGCAGGGGGTCGGCGTCCGGCGGGTCGTGCCGGCCGTTGGGCGGGTGCCCGTTCGTCTCGCTCTTCACGGCGATCTCCTTCTGGGTTCTGGTGTTGGTGTGAGTAGTGTCAGGCTTCGGCCCGACCGCGAGGGCCGGGTCGAGCGTCACGGTCAACAGGATCGTGTCCTTGCACTCGAACACGACGGGCTTGTCGGGCGTGAGGCGGGCGGTTCGGCACCCCAGCGCAAGGGCACGGGCCAGGACGCGGCGGTCGATGGCGGCCCGGACGCCCGGCCCGCTCGCGGTCGAACAACGCAGCCGCACCTCGCGGACCGCGTCGCCCTTCGCGTCGCCGGCCCGGACGACGAACCCGCCGTCGACGGCGAGGGTGACCGGACGGTGGTCGTCGTCACCGCCGGGCAGGCCGGGCAACTTCTCCAGCAACTCGACGGCGTCCCGGTCGTCGATTACTGCGGTAGTGGGAGCACTTCGCGGCAGGACACCCGCGACGTCCGGGTAGCGGCCCGCCTTGTCGATCGGCAGGAGCACCCGCCACGACCCGGCTTCGACGACCAAGTGCGTCGCCGTGCGGCCGATCCGCACCGCCCGCTCGCCGGCCAACTCCCGCGCGCCGAACACGGGCAGTGCCGGCACGAGCACGTCGTCCGCGAACGGGAGGGTGAACCCGTCGCGGAGGAGTGCCGTGCGGCCGTCGGTGGCGACCACCCGACCCGCCTTGCCCTTGAGCTGCACGCGGGTCAAAGCGAAACGCGTTGCGTTTTTGGCCGCCGTCCGGCCGCACTCGTGCAGGGCCGACAAGAACTCGACCGGGGCGGTGTGCCGGTCGTCGGGCGGGTCGGGTGGGCGGTGCTGTTTGCCGGGCAGGATGGCGTCGAATGGGTGAATGTTGGGAACGCCGCGGTCGGTGTACCGGGCCTCGCCCTTGAGCTTCGGTCCCACGCACAACTCGACCGGCTCGCTCCCTGGTCCCGCAGCGGCTTCGAGCACGGCCATCGGCACGACTAACAATTCGTCGTCACCGTTCGTCGGTGCGGCGTACACCAACACGGCGTCGTCGGTCCTCGCCCAGACGGTCAGCGTGCCGCCCTTCGCCTCGAACACGACGACAGGTGCCGGCCCGCGGGGGCGGCCGGACACGCACTTGCGGGCCAGGGCCGGGAACGCCCGGCACAGCCCGCGGGGGATGGAAATCACGTCGGTCTCCTCGTTGGTGGTGGAATCAGTCGACACACCAGCCGCGGTCGAACAACTCGTCAGCCGAGTCGAACGCTTCACGGGGCAATGCGAAGAACTCGTCGAGCGTGGGCGGCAGGGCGAACACGTTGGTCAGGAACACGCACGCCGAGAAGCCGGTCTTGCCGCACACCGACCGGGCGTCGAACACCACGCCCAGTTCTTCTCGCCCGGCGGTGCGGCGAACGACGGGCAGGAACGGCCAGCACGGCCACAGGGCGGGGTTGGTCAGGTACAGCACGGTGCGGTCGCGGGCACGGGCCACGCCGGTCGCCATGTTGGTCTCCGTGATGGTGAATGGAACGAGCCGGGCCACATCGCCCGGCTCTCAGAGATGCCCAACAACACTCACGCGGTCGCGGCGGGCTCGTCGGCCATCCGCTCGACCTTCTGCCGCAGCTCGTCGCGAGCGGCGGCCAGTTCTCGGTCGAGCCGGCCCTTCTCGTCGAGCAGGTACTCGGCGTACGCCTGCACCTTGAACTGCGTCGAGCGGATCTTCTCGGCCGCCCGCGTGAGCGTGTCCCCGCGGGTGTCCGTCCCGAACTGTGCGACCGCCTTACGGTGCTCGTCGATCAGGGCGGCGAGGCCGGAAGCCACCGCGTCCTTCACGCTGCGATCGCCCTCGGCGGTGCCGGCGGGGACCGGGAACCGCAGGATCTGCCCGTTGAGGCAGCCGAGCATCGCCTGCACCTTGTCCACGAACCCGACGTGCCGCTCCGGCACGAAGTACACGCCGCCTTGGGGACGTACCGGGAACAGGTCGGCGTGCCGGTCGAACAGTTTCTGGATGACGCGTGTCACGTCGGCCCCGCTGCGGGCGTCGATGGCCCGGTCCAGCTCTTCCTGTGCGAGTGTGGCGAGGCCGGGCAGCGGGCACGTCACCTTTCCGGTCTTCTTGTCGAGCGTGAGGAGCGTCTCCAGCGTGTACTCGAAGCGGTCGCCGTCGCGGCTCTCGGCGGTGAACTGGAACTTCACGCAAGTCTCGTCCTCGGCCACTTGGCGGATGATCCGCTGGTCGGACAGCTTCTTGCACGCCCGCGTGAAGGCGTGCTTCGGGGCCAGCTCGCGGGCCACGCCCTCGTCCAAGGCGGCGTCGGCGAGGGCGGCGAGCAGGGCCGCGTACGTGACGCTCACCCCGGAGCAGGTCCACGAGATCACCTCGCCGAGCAACCTCGTGCCGGCGGCGAGGGGGAACGGAACCGCGGCGGTCGCGGTCGTCATGGGAAGTACCTCCATCGTGAGGGGAGTAGGAACGAACCGGCCCGGCTGCGGCGCACCTGCTCGGGCGCACCGGAAGCGGGCCGGGAGTAGGAGAGCCGGGAACTACAGCGACAAGACCCGGCCGACGGCGTCGGAGTCCGGGCTGAGCGAGCGGACGGTGTGAACCTCGTCGCTGACGTGGGCGAGGTCGCCGGGCTGGTTGTCGATGACCAAGGTGACGAGCCGGGCTTGGGCAGCCCGCTTCCATTCCAAAAAGCGGTTTTTGATTTCCGCCGGCAGCCGGCACCGCGCATCCGTGACGAACACGAGGTCCGTCACACCCGTCGGGGCCTTCAGCTCCCGGTACATCCGGGGCATCTCCCGCACGGGCACGTCGATGTCCGAGCCGTGGCCGATGAACGCCGACAGCCATTCCGCGAGCCGCGACTCGT
The DNA here is from genome assembly GCA_005773755.1 of Planctomycetia bacterium. Lineage (GTDB taxonomy): Bacteria > Planctomycetota > Planctomycetia > Gemmatales > Gemmataceae > Gemmata. The sequence goes on along the minus strand of SXHE01000703.1, from coordinate 256 downwards.
CCCACCGCCCCGGCGGCAGTGGCAGCAGCCGCTCGCCGCTGTCCCCGCTGTACGCCACCAGGGCGCACCACCTCCTCTGTTGCCGTGCAACCCAGGCGAGTGCGAGGGCCAACGCCTTTGCGGTGTCGATCTTCGTGCCGGACATACTGCCAGACTCGTCCAGGCAGATAATCACCGGCCCCTTGCCCACGGGCTCGACGGCGTGGTGCTCCCGGCAGAGGGCTTCCCGCTCGGCGATCCTGCGGAGGGTGTCGAG
>SXHE01000702.1 GCA_005773755.1 Planctomycetia bacterium | reverse complement strand
GTAGGCCGGGCCGAGGAACCCGCCGAACGGCCCCGGGCGCGACGGCCCGCGCTTCGAGCCGAACGGGAACGGGAACCAATAGTTCCGCGGCACCGGCGGCGCTTTCGCGTCGCCGCGCGCGCCGAGGTAATCGACCACCGAACCGATGACCGGCCAGTGCCGCGGGTCGCGCACCTGCCCCTCAAGTTGCAGATCGGTGTTCGGGACCGCGGTGAAGGCGAACGCGGTGCCGTGGATCGGGTCGCGGTGCGTCAGGCTGCGCAACACGGTGACGCGGTCGAGCCTCTTGGCGATCCGCGGCAGCACCTCGCCGACGCGCACACCGGGGAGCGCGGATTGAATCGACCCGAGTGCGCCGCGCACCTCGCGCGGCGCGTCCGGCTTCGGGTCGAACGTGTCGATCTGGCTCGGTGAGCCCCACAGGTACAGGAGGATGCAGCGCTTCGCGGAGCCGAACCCGTTAGCGGCTGGCGCGGTCGGGCGCTGTTCGGCGGCGCGCGCCGCGTTCGCGAGTGTCAGCCCGAACGGGGCCAGCGCGCCGACGTGCAACAGGTCGCGCCGCGTCAGCCCGTCGCAGAACACCTTGTTCGATCCGAGAATGCGCAGCATCGCGCCTCACTCGTGCGGTGGGAGGGCAGGGAACCTCATCATACCCGAACCGAGCCGCGCCGGGCAACTGCGTGAGCACTACGGCACGATCCAGCCGCGGTTCACCGCCATGATCCCGATCCCCGACGTGAACGTGCCCCGGAACCGGATCGTGTCACCCTTCTTGTACTTGGCGATCTGCGCTTGCTGCTCGTCCAAGAACACCACGCGGATGATCGTCGGCTTGTTCGGTGCGACGACGTGCGCGGTGAACTCGTTTTCCCACGAGTCCACAACGCCGGTGATGAGCAACTTCTTGCTCAGGTAGCGCTTGTCGGCCGCGAGCCGGTCCTCTTTGTAGTCGTCGATCAGGTCTTCGGCGGAAACGGAAATGACCGGTCCGGTCTTGTCGCCGGATTGGGGCGCGCTCGGCTTGGGCGCGTTCGGGTCCGCGGGCTTCGGCGGCGGGTACATGCGCAGGAACTCGGTGTCGCTCGTGTCGCCCAGGCTTAGGTTCGCGCCGTTCCTCGGTCGCCAGTCCTTCATCTGGAGCCGGCCCTCGCCCTCGGCGTTGGGGTGAAACGCGCACAGAATGTAGTCGTCGCCGTTCTGCCAGATCACCGCGCGCTGGCGCGCCGCCATCGTCGCCCACAACTCCGCGCGGGCCAGATCGGTGCCCAGCGCCTTGGCCATGTCGTCGCCGGTCGCCATTCGCCCCGCGCCGAGCTTCGCCTCGGCCTGCGCCCGGGTCGTTTTGCCGAGCACGAGTTGCTTGTAGTTGTCCTGCGTGACCGGTGAGAACGCGCGCTGAAACTCGTCGGCCTTCTTCTCAACGGTCTCCTTCACCGCGTACACGAAGCGGTAGATGGCGAAGCCCACGCCGCCGCAGATGAGGAGGAGGGTGCCACAGATGATGAGGACGACCATCACGCCGCCGGCCGCGGGCGGCGTGCTGCCGCGGCGGGGGCGGTCGTCGTCTTCGTCGTCGCGGCGCTTCCGGCGCGGTCGGTCGTCGTCGTCCTTGTCGCCGCGAGCACCGCGCCGCTTCGGACCGCGGTCGTCGTCCTCGTCATCGCGGGGCTTCTTCCGCGGCCGGTCGTCGTCCTCGTCCTCGTCGTCCTTGGACTTGCCGACCGGCTTTCCGGTGACCTTCGCGCCGCCCTTCGCGGGCTTCTCGTCGTCCGCGCTCGCGTCCGGTGGGGGCGCGGTCTTCGCGGGCGGTGGGGGTGGAACGGGCGCGGCCGGTGCGGGCTTCGCCGCCGGGATGACCCCGTTGCACTTGGGGCACTTGACCGCGCGCCCGGCGAACTCGTCCTTGACCGAGAGCGTGGCGGAACACGACGGACACGTCAGGCGGATCGGCATCACGGCCCCTCGGAGAGAGTGTGCGGTGGATGAGGGGAATGTATCCGCACGTTGGCAGAGCGGAAACGACAGAAGCCCGGCCGGCGCTTGCCCCGGCCGGTCGCGGCGGCTACAACTCAGACTCCGCTTTCTCCCGGAGCCAGTTCATGCCCATCACGAAGGATACCATCGGCGTCGGCTTCATCGGGGCCGGCGACATCTCGGTCCTGCACGCGGCGGCCGTGAAGAAGTGCCCCGGCGCGAAGTTGGTCGGCCTGTGGAACCGCAACCAGACGCGCGCCAACGAGCGCGCCACCGAGTTCGGGTGCAAGAACTACGCCTCGCCCGAAGCGCTCGTCAACGACCCGGCCATCGACGCGGTGTTCGTCCTCACGAACCTCGAAACGCACCTCGAATACACCGCGCTCGCGCTCGGGATGGGCAAACACGTCCTGGTCGAGAAGCCGGTGGGCGTGAGCGTCGCGGAGATCGAGCGCATGAAGGCGCTCGCGGACGCGAAAGACCTGATCTGTATGCCGGGCCACAACTACGTCTACGAACAGGGCATGACCCGCACCCGCGAACTGGTGGGCGGCGGCGACCTGGGTAAGATCGTGTCCGCGTACGTCATGTACAACATCCACCACCCCGAAGAGGTGGCGAAGCGCTACCCCGGTGTCGTGCGGCAAATCCTCACGCACCACTCGTACATCCTCCTGTACCTCGTTGGTAAGCCGGTCGAGCTGTGCGCGATGAAGGCGACGCTGCACTACAACGAGTACCCGGAAGAAGACATCGCGATGGTGCAGATGCGCCTCCACAACGGCGCGCTGGCGCACTTCTGCGCCAGCTTCGCGGCCGACGACCACGCGGCCGACCCGTGGACCGTCATGGTGAAGGTGATCGGCACCGCCGGCAGCACGCGGTACAGCTACCGCGACCACGTCGAGATCAAGCCCGGTCTCGTCCACAGCCAGACCTACACCGCGTATCAGGGCAGCATCACCAACGAGGTGCGGCACTTCCTGATCGACTGCCTGCGCATGGGCCAGAAGCCGCTGAGCACGCTGGACGACGCCATCACCGCCCAAAAGCTGATCGAGGCCGCCGAGAAGAGCATCGCCGAGAAGAGCGTTGTGAAGATGTAAACCCGGGGGCGAGCCGTGATTGTCAACGTGTTGGGCGCGGTGATGCTGATTGCCGGGTTGGTCCCGGCGTTTCTTGTTGGCTGGGTCGTCGATGAAATCTGGCCGAACGCGAACCGCGGCGTTGCAGTCGGCGGGGTAGTGTGTTTCTTCGTTGCGACGACATTCGACCTAGTGTATCGCTGGCGGAACTTCCGCGAGCGCGGGCGGATTCGGTTCGTGCACCCGCTCACTGGTGGGATGTTCTTCTTCATCCCGATCTGGATCCTGTTTGTCGCCCCGTTCCTGTTCCTGCCGATCTTCTTGATCTTCAACCCACCAAAGAAGATTCCCCCACCGCGCACCTCCATCGCGCCCGCCCACTACCTGGAGTACTCATGCAGTACCGCGAGCTAGGCAAAACGGGCCTGAAGGTCTCGGTTCTCGGTCAGGGCGGGGCCGCGTTCGG
>SXHE01000701.1 GCA_005773755.1 Planctomycetia bacterium | reverse complement strand
CGCTCGCCAAGAGAAAGATCGATGCCCGATAGCTCCGCGAAAAGTGATTCACCCGACAGTTCGGTAATGGGGCTTGCCCAGCGCGGCGTCGGCCTGCTCGTTCCGCTGTTGCCGCTGTGGGCGCTGCGGTCCGTGCTGCGCGGGCGGATCGGGTCCGGCCCGCGAGCGCTCTTCGTGTGCGGCGCACTTCTGCTGTGGCTGGGCCACCTGTTCCTCACGTTCGCGGCCCTCGTGGCGATGTCGTTCGTGCAGATTCCCGGTCGGCCGCCGCCCCCTTCGACGGTCTCGATCTGGGTGGTGTTCACGGCCCTGTTTCGCGGGCTGGTCGGCACGGCCGCGGCCCAACTCCTGATGACGATGCCGACCGACTGGCTGTTCTGGCGAGCGTTCCGCGAGCTGCCGGAAGAACTGGAACCGTTCCAGGGGGCGGTGCGCACCCGGATCGCCTTTCAGCGCGCCGTCGTTCGCCTCATCGGCACGCTGTTCGTGATCGGGTTCTCGCTGCTGCCGCTGTCGGCGCTACTGGTCGCGCTGCCGGCCGTGTCGCCCAGCGAGGCCGTGCTGACGGACACCGTGCGCCCGGTGAAGTCGTGGTGGCGGCGCGCGGCCCGGCGGGCGCCGGCGGCGCTCGCGGGCGTCGTGGTGCTGGTCGCACTGCTCGCGTTCGCGATTGAAGTCGTGGCCCGAATGCCGCTGCCCACCGGCGGGCAGATGAGCACGCTCGCCAAGAAGGTGCTCAGCTACTCGGTCGCGGACTTCCCCCTCGTGTCACAGTTCGCGTTTCGTGAAGACCCGAGGCCGGACGACCTGCCGTCGGGCACCGTCTGGCTGGAAGCGGCCGAACTGCTGGACAAGCAGAAGTCGCTCCAGAAGGCCGTGGGCCGCGCGAACCTGGGCGTCGAGGCCCGCACCCAGGCCCAGGCGAGCCTGGCCGACACCGAGACCGAGATCGCGGCTCGCACACCGAACTCGCCCCGCCTTCAGTTGCTCCAGAACCCGAAGCTCGCGCCGATCCTCGCGGTCCCGGTGTGGAAGCTGCTCCCGCCGGTGCTCGTCGATCACTGGCCGTTTGTACTGTTGATCGTGTACGGCACCGACCTGCTGCTGCTGTTACTCATTGGGAAAGTGCCGCTGGCGTACAACTTCCGCTACCTGTGGGTGCGGCGGCGCGACACGGCGCTCACCGCGGTCGCGTTCACGGTCGTCGTCGCGCTGGTCGTCGTGCTGCTGGCGTTCGTCAACGGCATGTACTAGTTGAACGAGACGACCGGCGTGCCGGGCAACGTGCTGGTCATGTCCGAAGGCTCGACCGACGAGCTGTTCAGCAACCTGTCGCGCGGCGGCGAGGTGAACAACGCGGTGAACACGACGGTGTTCGCGGACGCGAAGGGGCGGCCCATCGGCCCCGGCGGGAAGGGCGTGAACTTGGCCCGCGTGGTGAAGAACGCGGACGGCTCGCTGACCCGGCTCCCGCCCGGCACCCCGAAGGACCGGCCCGGCACCGACGCGCTGATGAGCTACGAGGCGTACCTCGTGATGAACCAGCCGGTGCCGACCAAGCCCGGCGAACTGGCCCGCCGCCGGTTCCTCCAGTTGCGCGCGTTCCTCGACGTGCGCCACGGCTCGCTGATCCACAACATCGAACTGGAACCGGGCGGCCGGTGGTTCACGCCCAACTCCGTCGAGCCGGACGAGAAAGCCCCGGACGGCCTCCAGTACCTCCAGTGCTGCGTCGGCGAGGGGGCCGCGGCCACGCTCGGCGAGGACGCGGGCAAGAAGCGGCTCGCGGTCGGCGACACCTTCGAACTGGGCGACCGGTGGTGGAGGGTGATCGGGCTGATGAAGACCCGCGGCACCACCTACGGCTCGGAAATCTGGACCGGGAGCCAGAACCCGGTGGTCGCCGCGGCCGGCAAGGGCGACAAGTTCACCACCCTCGTGCTGCGCATGGAAGACGACTCGGACGAGTCCGCGAAGGCGATGGCGTTCTACCTGTCCGAGGTGCAGGGTGGCGACCAGGGCGGGGCCAAGCTGAAGGCGTTCGCGGAACCGGACTACTACAAGGAGCTGACCAAGACCAACGAGCAGTTCCTGACAGCGATCGTGCTCATGGCAGTCATCATGGCGGTCGGCGGCATCTTCGGGGTGATGAACACGATGTTCGCGTCCATCGCGGCCCGCATCAAGGAAGTGGGCGTGCTCCGCATCCTCGGCTTCAAACGGTGGCAGATTCTGATCTCGTTCATGATCGAGTCGCTGACCATCGCGTTCGTCGGCGGGCTGCTGGGGTGCCTGCTGGGGTACTTCGCCAACGGCTTCGAGGCCGCGAGCACACTTTCCGGTGGGCAAGGCGGCGGCAAGAGCGTCACCCTGACGATGCAGGTGGACTTCACCATCATCGCCACCGGCCTGCTGTTCACGCTGGTGATGGGGCGGCTCGGCGGGCTGGTCCCGGCGCTCTCCGCGATGCGCATGGAGATTCTGGACTCGCTGCGGTAAGGGGTGCGTCGTCACCTCTCCCCCATGCTTGGATGGGGGAGAGGTCGGCGGGGTTCCACCTCTCTCTCAAGCTTTGTTGGGGGAGAGGTCGGCGAGTCTTCGAGCCGGGTGAGGGGGCGATATACAACTCAAGCGAGATACGCGGAACTGAAACGAGGCGCTTGACGCCCCCTCACCCGCCGCCCCAGAGCGGGCGGCGACCTCTCCCCCAACAAAGCTTGGGGGAGAGGTGGGCTGCGCGTAACGTTCGCTCCGCCCGCGCTTGCACTTGTGGGCCGGATTCGGAACAATAGCTGCACCTCGACACCCGACCCCCCAGGTGTTCCATGCCGCAAGACACGACCTGCCCCGGTTGCGCACACGTGTTCCCGGTCTCGGAGGCCCGCGGGCCGTTCACCGTGCCGTGCCCGCGGTGCGAGACCGACCTGACCGTGGAGTTCAAGAAGCCGGCCGCGCCGCCCGAAGCCGGGCAGCCGCCTTACGACCTGCAGGTGCGCAAGGGCGCGCTGCCGGACGCGACGGCCGTGCCGCAGCCGTCGAAGCGGTCGCGCGACGACGACGACGACGAACCGACCCGCAAGAGCGGTAACGGGATCGTGATCCTGAGCGCCATCCTGGGGACGCTGTTCGTGTTCGGCGGCCTCGGGCTTGCTACCTGGTTGCTGTTCTTCGAGATGGACACCGAAACGGCCTCGACCACGAACACGAACACCACGAACAACACGAACAACACGGGCGGCAACAACAACACTGGGGGCAACAAGGGCGGGAACACCGGCGGCACGAAGGGCGGGAAGGGCACCAACCCCGGCGGCGGTGGCCCGATCGTTCCGCCGCCCCCGCCGCCGAAACCGAAGGACGAGTTCACACTGACCCCGGTGATCGGCACGCAGCAGCTCATTTCCGCGCCGGTGCTCGAATCCGACCCGTACACGCTGCCGTTGCCGGCCCCGCTCGACGGGGTCGCGGTCGGCGGCAACGGCCGGTACATCGTCATGCACCTGCCCAAGCGCCAGCGGCTCGCGGTGTTCGACGTGAACACGCTCAAACTGACCGAGAGCGACGAGCCGAGCGACGGGGCCGGCACGCTCATCGCCGCCGGGCAGAACCGCATGGTGACGGCCCACAACAACATCCTGCGCGTGTGGTCGCTACCCGACCTGAAGCGCAAGTTCGATACCACGGGGCCGCAACTGGCCCACGGCATCCAGTCGATGGCGATGGGGTCCGCGACCAACAGCCCGCTGATCGTCAGTAGCGTGTTCGGGCACGGGGCGGTCATGGACGTCAGCGACAGCAGCATCAAGACGGTCGAAGGCTCGACCACGGAGTTCGGCGGCGGGACCAACGCCCGGCTGCGGGCGTCGGCGAACGGCAAGCTGTTCCTCCGCGGCGGGTACGGGTTCGACGAGAAGACGGTGCTGCTGTCCGAGAACCGGCGCAAGTGGCAGACGATCACCTCCGACCTGTCGAGCGCGACCCCGTCGGCCGACGCCCGGTACGTCTACGGGTTCAGCGGGATCAACCGTGACAACGGCCAGCAGGTCGGGCAGAAGGTGGGCGGGCCGGGCGCGCAGACGTGGTACGTTCCGGCCGTGACCGCCACCACCACGAGCCACTACTTCCTGCGGTTGCGCGAAACGAAGGTGCAGAACAAGCAGACCCTGACCGTGAGCGTTCACAAGAGCCAGATCAACCCGGAGAAGGAAAAGGCCATCGACCTGGGCGTGCTGCCCGAACTCGACGGCATGGTTCACTTCTTCTTCCGCAACACGGTCCCGTTCGACCAGCACCTGTTCCTGATTCCCGAAGCGAAGGTGCTCGTCATCATCCCGACCAGCAAGGACAAGATCATCGTGCGGAAGGTCGACATGCGGTGACGCGGTGCGCGCCCTTGAAACGGCTGTGGGGGTCGCACTGCGGCGTGATCCCGACAGCCGCTACTTTGCCGTCGGAAGGTCCGCGTACACGATCTCGCTTCCATACAGGCTCTTCGCGCTCGCGACCACTTTCCCCTCGTTCGAGATGATGACGCTGAACCCGTAGCCGCGCCAGTCCTGCTTCTTGTCCACGCTCCAGTTCGCGCCGACCAGGTGGTGCTTGAACGGCTTCACCCGCTCCGGCAGCTTGGTCCACATCCAGTCCGCCGGGTGCTCGCCGTCAACCCACGCGATCGGGTACAGCAGGCACCAGATGTTGTGCTTCTCGTACTTCTCCAGGATCGTGTGGATGTCGAAGCAGATGCCCAGCCCGACGCGGCCGAACTCGGTGTCGTAGGTCTGCACGCCGCGGTCGCCGGCCGTGGCCCACGACTTCTCCGGGTACGGCCACGGCGTCAGCTTGCGGTAGTGCGCCACCAGTTCGCCCTTCGGGTTCGCAAGGCACACCGTGTTGAAGTACCGCGACTCGTCCTTACCCTTCTTGAAGTCCACTTCGAGCAGCGGGATCGTGAGGTAAATGCCCAGTTCCTTCGCCAGCGCGCAGAAGTGTTTGGTGGAAGGGCCGGGCACTTCCTCCGCGAAGCCCTTCGGGTCTTTGCCCTTGAAGCGGTCTTCGATGGGCATGCCCTTGAGGTGCCAGTTCGTCTTGAGGTCTTGCGACAGGTAGCCGGTGATCGCGGTCTCGGGCAGCACGACGAACTTCGCGCCGGCCTTCGCCGCTTCCTTCGTGAGCGCCGTCAGCTTCTTGGTGTTGCCGGCCACGTCGCCGATGTCCGACGAGCACTGCACGGCCGCGACCTTCACGGTCTTCATCTCGGGCTTCACAGGTTTGGGGTCGGCGGCGAGCAGAGAGATCGTGAGGAGGAGAGGTAGCATGGGAGCACCTTGTTGAATGCAAGGTTTAGCGATGGTCCCGAAGGGACCGCAGTGCGTCGCCGCTGGCGACGACGCTAAACGTCAGTCTCTCATTCGGCGCGTAACGCCGCTGTCACGAGGCCTCGCCGTTGGTTTCGGCGCTGTCGAGGTGCAGGTGCGGGTTCATACCCTTGCCGCCGCGCAACTCGATCACGCGGTCCGCGCGGCCCTGCGTCAGCAGCGCGGTCAGATCGACTCCCATGTCCTTGAGTTGCGCGAGGTGCGCGCGCTGGTGCTCGTCGGCCTGGCGGCGAGCCTCCTGCGCGCTCTCGGCGTCGCGCCGGCGCTGCTCGCGCGAAGCCGTGCGCTCGGCTTCCTTCTGTAGCCGCTCCGCCTCTTGCCGCTTGCGGGCCATGTCGATTTCGGTATCCACCTCGACCGCTTGCTCGGTGCGCCTCCTAGCCGCGCGGTTCATCTGCGCGTTCAGCTTGTAGTCTTCGAGGCTCTGCGATTGCTCTTCGGTCGCGCGTTCGAGTTGAAGCTTCGTGCGGGCTTCGATGGCCTGATCGTGCATCGCCTGAAGCCGGTCCGGGGCACCGTACCCGCGGTACACGACCTTGTTCACGCGGTAGCCGTTCTGCGCGGCGCGGGCCGTGAGCTGCTTGTACGTCTCCAACTCGTTCAGCTTGCCCGTGTCCTTCTTGAACTCCTCGAACGTGTGGTGGCCGAGGAAGTCCACGACGTCGGAGGTCGCGGCGTTCACGAAGTCGCCGATGGGATCGTGCGTGGCTTCGAGCATCCGGTCGATGTCGAGCAGCTCGAAGAACATCATCAGCTTGATGGTGAGCACCGCGTCATCGGCGGTGCGGACGTCGGTCACGTCGTGGTACATCTGGTCCGGCATCAGCCAGAGTTTCTGGAACACGAGGCCGTTGGCGACCTTGCGCTGGCCCTGCGAGCCGCCGTCCGCGCCGTGCCACGAAAAGGTGTGGAGCCACTCGCCCGGCGCGGGGACGAACAGCGTCGGGCCGTAGACGAGCCGGCGCGTGATCGGCGCGTTTTCGATTGCCTTCGAGTAGACGACGACCGCTTCCTTCGCGGCCAGTTGCAGCGCCTCTTGGCGCGTGATCTGCTCGTGAACGCGCGGGTCGAACCAGATTTCCGCGGGGCCGGCGACGTGCTCTTGGCGACCGTCGCGGAAGCGGACCACGAGGAAGTCGCCGGGGTGGGCGACGAAGTGCCGCATCCGCTCGAACCGCTTGCCCCACTTCCACACGCGCCGCGGCCCGACGACCACCTCGACGCGCCCGCTCGTGTGGGTCGCCAGGACGCGCTGACCTTCTTCGACCGTGTAGCGGAACATACCGTCCCTCCCGAAGTTCGGAGCGCGTTCTTCGCCGGATTGCATCGCACCGGGGCCGCCCGCCGGCGCGTCCAGCATCTCATCGCAAAGCTCAAAGTCGGGGCTGTTGTCAGCGCCCTTCGTACCCTTCTTGAACTCGACCAGCGACCGGCTCACGTCCGCGATCTTCCCGCCCAAGAAGCCGCGCGATCGCGCTTTCTTCTTGGGAGCGGGACGCGCTACGGCTTGTCGCGCGTATTCGCCCTCGTCCTCATCGTCGCTGTCGCGCTCGTAGGCGTAGCTCGCGGACTCCGGCCGCGCGCTCAGCATCGAATCGACGGACTCGAATCGCGTCGTGCCGTAGTGCTGGCGAATCGCGTGCAGGACTTGCGCCCGCGGGTACTCCACGAAGCGGATGTCCTTGTTCACGATGAACGTGAGTTTGTCGCGCAGGAAGATGTTGGCGGCGTCCGCGGTCGCGACGTACAGGATCGGGCCTTCGAGCGCGAGCGGGAGGATGTTGTTCTCGCGCGCCACCGATTCCGGGATCAGTTCCAGCACCGCGCGCGGGGGGTTCAGCGCCACGGTATCGGCCGGCGCGCGTGCGGCCTCTTCTTCCGCAAGGTGCTGCGCCCCCCGCCGCTGAATGAGTGTGGGGATCATGGGTGAATCCGGGCGAACGGCCGGTGTAAGCCGGCCGGTTCTTCGTGGTCGCACTCACCGGCCGGCTTACACCGGCCGTTCGCCTGTTAACCGCGCGACCTCGGCGCAGTCCTTGTCGCCGCGGCCGGAGAAGCACACCACCACTACATCGTCCTTCGCCCGTTGTGACGCGATCTTCATCGCTTCAACCACCGCGTGCGCCGTTTCGAGTGCGGGAAGGATGCCTTCGAGCCGGCCGCACAGGTGGAAGGCGTCGAGGGCTTCTTTGTCCGTGACACTGCAATAGCGGACGCGGTTCGCGTCGTGCCAGTAGCTGTGTTCCGGGCCGACGCCGGGGTAGTCGAGGCCCGCCGAAACGCTGTGGACGTCCGCGGTCTGGCCGTCGTCGTCTTGGAGCACGTAGCTGAAGCTGCCGTGCAGCACGCCCGGCTTGCCGTTGCTCAGAGTGGCCGCGTGGTCACCACGGATTGTACCGCGCCCGCCGGCCTCCACGCCGACCAGTTCGACGCCGGCCTCGTCCACGAACGGGTAGAACATCCCGGCCGCGTTGCTCCCGCCGCCCACGCACGCGACCACCACCGCCGGCAACTTCCCGAACTGATTCAGACTCTGTTCCTTCGTTTCCTCGCCGATCACCGATTGAAAGTCGCGAACCATCGCCGGGAACGGAGCCGGCCCGACCACGCTGCCGATGATGTAGTGCGTGTGCTCGACGCTGCTCATCCACTCACGCATGGCCTCGTTGGTCGCGTCCTTGAGCGTGCGGCTGCCGCTCTCGACGGGGAACACTTCCGCGCCCATCGCGCGCATGCGGAACACGTTCAGCTCTTGCCGGCGGATGTCCTCGCTGCCCATGTACACGCGGCACGTCATGCCGAACAGCGCCGCGGCGGTCGCGGTGGCGACGCCGTGCATCCCGGCCCCGGTCTCCGCGATCACCCGCTTCTTGCCCATGCGCTTCGTG
>SXHE01000700.1 GCA_005773755.1 Planctomycetia bacterium | reverse complement strand
GGACCGGGCGGCGACCGTGGCGCGGGCGCTGGGCGCGGTCGATCACCGGATCGTGAAACTCGACCTGCGCGCGATCGGCGGTTCGGCGCTGACCGCGGACGTGGCCGTGCCGAAGGACCGCGACCCGGACGCGGGCGGGCGCGCCTGCGGCCGGTGCGACTCGTGCGTGCTGCGCAAGAAGGGCTTCGCCGAAGCCGGGGTACCGGACCCCACGCCGTACCAGTAGCCGGCCTTCTCATTTCTCGAAACTACCCCCTTCCCGCGGGGTTCGATACACTTCGATTACCCCGCCCCGCGCGCCGATTCGCACCCCGGAGTTGCTTCCGTGCCGCTGCTATTTGCCGTCACGCTGTTCGTCAGCGCGTCGCTGCTGTTCATGGTTCAGCCGATGGTCGGCAAGCTGGTGCTGCCGCTTCTCGGCGGTAGCCCGGCGGTGTGGAACGCCTGTATGGTGTTCTTTCAGGCGCTGCTGCTGCTCGGCTACCTGTACGCCGACCGGCTGACGCGCGTGAAGGACACGCGGAAGCAGTGGCTCGTCCACATGGGCGTGCTGGCGCTACCGGTCGTGGTGTTCGTGCTCGCGGCGGTGTTCGGGTCGCGGCACCTGCCGATCGCGGTGGCGGAAAGCCTCGCCCCGTCCGACGGGTCCAGCGCAATCATCAGCGTGCTTCTGATCCTGACGGTCGCCATCGGTATTCCGTTCTTCGTGGTGTCCACCTCGGCCACGCTGCTCCAAAAATGGTTCACTTACACCGGGCACCCGTCGGCGCGTGACCCGTACTTCCTTTACGCGGCCAGCAACTTCGGCAGCCTGATCTCGCTGCTCGGCTACCCGATCTTCATCGAACCGAACATGACGCAGGGCGGGCAGACGTGGTTCTGGGCCGCGGGGTTCGTCGCGCTGGTCGGGTTCATCGCGTTCTGCGGCCGGGCCGCGGTGAACCCGCTCGGCGTGCCGCCCGCGTCCGGCAAGCAGGGCGGGAAGCAACAGCCCGCGAACGCCGCGTCCGTACCCGTCGAAGCGCCGCCGACGTGGGCGCGGATGGCGAAGTGGACCGTGCTGGCGTTCGTGCCCAGCAGCCTGATGCTCGGCGTCACGTTCCACATGACGACCGACATCGCCAGCATCCCGCTGCTGTGGGTCGGGCCGCTCGCCCTGTATCTAATCACGTTCATCATCGCGTTCAGCCACCTGCCGCCCTGGTTCCGCATCCTGATCGGCAACCTCGCGCCGGTGATGATCCTGCTGCTCATCTTCCTGATGATCTCCGACGTGAAGCCCGGCACCGGTCTCGAACTGCTGCTCTACAACATGACCTTCTTCGCCGCGGCGCTGATGTGCCACTACGAACTGGCCCGCGACCGCCCCAGCCCGCAGTACCTGACGCAGTACTTCCTCATCATGTCGTTCGGCGGCGTGTGCGGCGGCATCTTCAACTCGCTCATCGCGCCGCTCGTGTTCACCCACGCCTACGAGTTCCCGCTGGCGCTCATCGTCGCGTGCCTCATGGTGCCGATGCTGAACCCGCTGGACAACGACGAGGAAGAATCGAAGATGTCGGGCAACACGGCGCTCGCGGCCGACGTCGCAACCGGCGTCACCGCGATGAACCCGGTCGCCTACGCCGGCCGCTGGGTCATGCGACTCGTCGACCGCAACAAGGAACTGGCGAAGGTTCTGGACATTGTGATCCCGGTGATGCTCGGCCTGGCGTTCTGGCAACTCCAGAAGATGCCGCAGCACTTCGAGTGGTACGCCAAGATGCTCCGCAACATCGCCTCCGCGATGCCGTGGAAGATGGCCCCGAACACGGTGTACGTCGTCATCACGTTCGCGCTGCCGGTGATGGTGTGCTTCTTCTTCGTGGACCGGCCGCTGCGGTTCGCGCTCTCGGTCGCCGCGATCCTGATCCCGGTGAAGATCAACTCGGACTCCGCGAACACGCTCCACACCGAGCGCAGCTTCTTCGGCATCCTCAAGATCGAGGAACAAGGCTCGCGCCAGTTCCTGATGGACCGCACCCGTTACTACGAGCTGACCGACGGGGCCGTGGTGACGATGCGCGGCGCGAAGGTGCCCGAGTCCGTGATCCAGAAGTTGATGGGGCTGAAAGACAAGGAGCTCCCGCGGCACGACTTCCAGCGCGAGCTGGCAAAGTTGCTCACCTACGAGGAGTACACGCAGTACGAAATGTCGATCCTCGACGCCACCCGCAGCCGCGAGAACTCCGGCGAAGACCCGGTGCGCGACGCCGACGGCAAGCCCATTGTCATGGGCCACTACAAGTACCACCGGCTGGTTCACGGCACGACGCTGCACGGCACGCAAGTGGCCGAGCACAACCGGCACATTCTGGACGACTTCCAACTGCTGACCGCGGGCAACGTGTGGGACAACATCGCGGTGGCCGGGGTGCAGACCGCGTTCGACGCACGCCAGGAACCGCTGACCTACTACCACCGCACGGGGCCGGTCGGGGCGATGTTCGCCGAACTGACGCGCCGCGACAAGGACAAGCAACACGTCGCGATGGTCGGCCTCGGTACGGGCAGCGTGTCGTGCTACGCGCGGCCGGGCCAGAAGCTCACCTACTACGAGATCGACCCGGCCGTGATCCGGCTGGTCGCCGAAACGGACAAGTACTTCTCCTACGTCAAGGACGCCGAGCGCCGCGGGGCGATCATCGACTTCCGCAAGGGCGACGCGCGCCTGAAGCTGAAGCAGACCGACGACAAGTACGCGCTGCTGATGATCGACGCCTTCAGCTCGGACTCGATCCCGGTTCACCTGCTCACCAACGAGGCCGTGGGCCTGTACCTCGACCGCCTCACGGACGACGGCATCCTGGCGCTTCACATCTCGAACAAGTTCGTGAAACTGGAGCCGGTCGTCGCGGCCATCGCGGAACACCACGGCCTGGTGGCCCGCGTGTGGAACGACGACGCCGAGCGGCAGCACGGCAAGACCGCGTCGAGCTGGGTCGTGCTGGCCCGCAAGCGCGAGCACCTGGGCGAGCAGTTGTGTTCGCCGATCGGCGATTACATCGGCGAGTTCCACGGCGGCGTGCAGTTGATGGACCTGATCATCAACAAGTACCCGGCCGCGCGCCCGGTCGCGGACCTGCCGTTCCAGCTCCAACCGGGGGGCAAGCCGAAGGAACCCGCGACCAAGAAGCCGCCGCGCGAGTCGGTTCAGGAGTGGCTGGACGCCCGCAAGGGCGACCCGCAGGCCGATCTGTTCGCGGCGTGGCTGCGCAAGGCCGATTCGGAACACGACACGCTCATGCGCATACTGGTGCGGGAAACCGGCTACGGGTTCCGCCCGGTCGAGACGTTGAAGGGCGTGGACCCGTGGACCGACGACTACGCCGACGTGATGCGGGTGATGATGATCTCCGAGCTTCAGTCGATTCGGAAGTTCTTCGGGCTGCCCACCCCGGTCGAGAAGTGAGAGTCGGCGTGGTCGGAGCCAGCGCGCGAGCGGCCGTCCATTCGCTCGCGCGCGCAGGTAATGAAGCGTGGGCGGTCGATCAGTTCTGCGACCGCGACCTCGCGCGCGTCGCACCGTGCGCGCGCAGTATCAACTACCCCGACGACATACCCGAATTGGCAAAGCAGTTCCCGCCGGGGCCGGTGCTCTACACCGGCGGCCTCGAAAACCACCCGCACACCGTTGCCGAACTCGCGCGCACGCGCGAGCTGTGGGGCAACCCGCCGGACGTGCTCGCGCGCGTCCGCGACCCTCACTCCTCAGCCGCTTGCGGCTTCGCGATGCCGCGCCTTGTGCCGGCGAACAACCCCTGCCCAGCCGACGGGCGCTGGCTCCGCAAGCCGCTGCGCTCCGGCGGCGGCCTCGGCATCCGCTTCGCGCATCCGGGCGAGCCGCCGTCTGCGGATCACTACTTTCAGGAGTTCGTCGAAGGCCCGCCGATGTCGGCGCTGTTCGTGAACGACAGGCTTTTGGGAGTTACAGAACAGCTCATCGGCGTGCCGTGGCTGCACGCCGGCGGCTTCACCTACTGCGGCAACATCGGGCCGATTGATGCGCCCACGCCGGCGCTTCCGACCGCGCTCGTCGGGCCGTGGGGAATCGACTTCCTCTTACACGACGACGCGCCACTCGCGCTCGAAGTGAACCCGCGATACACGGCCGGGATGGAAGTGCTGGAACACGCTTTTGGGGTCGCAGCGTTTGAAGCCGCTCGCGGCTTCGCAAGCGCCTTGACACGCCTTCGTGCAAAGCCGCAAGCGGCTCACACCATCGGCAAAGCCATCTACTACGCCCCCCACGCGCTCACCTTTCCCCACAGGGGCCCGTGGGACGATGACCTCGCGGGTGACTTCGACCCGTGGCGGCTGCCCGGGTTCGCGGACATCCCCGACGCCGGGGCGCGCGTCGAGGCCGGGCACCCGGTGCTCACGTTCTTCGCGCGCGGAAGCACGCCCGCGGAGGTTCGCCAACGGCTACAATCACGCGCGGCGGAACTCGACGTGCTGTTTCAGGAGCACCTTACATGACACTCAACGAACGCGCCCAACTCATCGCCGACGAGATGGAGCGCAACGCCACGCGGCTCCGCGTCAGCGTCACCAAAGTCGGCGGGGCGCGGGTCATCGACTGTGGCGGCGCGGTGCAAGGGTCGCTCGCGGCCGGGTTGCTGCTCGCCCGCGCCTGCCTCGCGGACCTGGGCGAGGTGACGTACGTGCCCTGCCCCGTCGCGGAGGTCGGCGGCCCGGCCGTGCAGGTGACGACCGACGACCCGGTTCGCGCGTGCCTCGCGTCGCAGTACGCGGGATGGCAAGTCAGCGCCGGCAAGTTCTTCGCGATGGGGTCCGGGCCGATGCGGGCGCTCGGCGCGCGCGAAGAGGTGTTCCAACACATCCCCGGTAAGGAAGAGTCGGCGTTCGCGGTCGGCGTGCTCGAAACGCACAAGCACCCCACCGAGGACGTGATCGCGACGATTGTGGCGAAACTGCCGCCGGTCGCGGAACATCTGACGCTGCTCGTCGCGCCGACCATGAGTATCGCGGGCACGACACAGATCGTCGCGCGCTCGGTCGAGACGGCGCTGCACAAGCTGCACGAACTGAAGTTCGATGTGAACCAGGTCGTGAGCGGCTACGGCGTGGCCCCGCTGCCGCCGGTGGCGATGGACTTCGTGCAGGCCATCGGCCGTACCAACGACGCGATCCTCTACGGCGGCAAGGTCACGCTCTGGGTCCGCGCCGACGACGAACTGCTCGCGCAGATCGGGCCGAAGGTGCCGTCGAGCGCGTCGGCCGACCACGGCGCGCCGTTCGCGGAGGTGTTCGCCCGCTACAACGGCGACTTCTACAAGATCGACCCGCTACTCTTCTCGCCCGCGGAAGTGGAGTTCCGCAACCTGAAAAGCGGCAAGTGCCACCGCTTCGGTAAGACAGAGCCGGGACTGCTTCGCAAGTCGTTTGGGCTCGAATGATGCGAATCGCGATCCTCTCCGGCGGAACGGGATGGCACGTTCAGGACGTGCTGCGGGCCGCGCGCGAACTGGGCCATGACGCCGCGGCGCTCGACTTCCGCGCGCTCGGTGCGAGCGTGAACGCCGGTGCCGACAGGCTGGTGGGGTTCGACGCGGTCCTCGTGCGCACCATGCCCGCGGGGTCGCTCGAACAGGTCGTATTCCGCATGGACCTGCTGCATGAAGCGGTCGCGCGCGGCGTGCCGGTGCTGAACCCGCCGCGTGCGGTCGAAGTGTGTGTCGATAAATACTTGACGACGGCGCGGCTCGCGCGGGCCGGTATCGCGACGCCGCCAACAGCGGTTTGCCAGAAGAGCGACGACGCGATGGTTGCGTTCACGCATCTTGGTGGCGACGTGGTGCTAAAGCCACTGTTCGGGGCCGAGGGCCGCGGGATGTGCCGCATCACGGACGCCGAGACCGCGTGGCGCACGTTCCGCGTGCTGGAGCAAACCGGGCAGGTGATGTACCTGCAACGGTTCGTGCGGCACCCCGGCTGGGACTTGCGGGCGTTCGTGATCGGCGGGCGCGTGATCGCGAGCATGCGCCGCGTCGCGGGCAACGACTGGCGCACGAACGTTGCTCAGGGCGGCACCGCGGAGCGCGTCACCCTGAGCGCGACCGAGGAGCAACTCGCGCTGCGCGCCGCGGAGGTCGTGGGCTGCCCGGTCGCGGGCGTCGATCTGCTCCCCGGTCCCGGCGGCGAGCTGTTCGTGATCGAAGTGAACGCCGTCCCCGGTTGGAAGGCCCTCGCCCCGACCTGCGGCGTCGATGTGGCGAAGGAAGTCGTCAGGCACTTGGTGTCAGTACATGGATCGTAATTCCGAGAGTGCAGTCATCCTCGACATCCAGACGGCGTGCCTATGGGAAGTCACGAGTCGGAAAGTCGGGAACGTTCATCGCTACTGCGACTTCCAGGACACGACGTTTCTGGACTTCGCGCTGAGCGCGGGCGCGATCGCGCCTTGCCTGCTTCCCCGTCGCGGTTTCGGCCTCGGTTTTACTACCCTGTGGGCGGTGCAAGCAACTCAGTACGTCACACCCCGCAACACGAATCTCGGGATGATACTCGCGCTCGCTCCGCTCGTCATGAGTGAGCGCCTCGGTTCCATCATGGGGGCGTGGCGGTGGATTCGCGAGTGTGGGGTGCGCGAAACTGAACAGCTCTACCAGGCCATCCGGTTAGCCAACCCCGGTGGCCTCGGCGACGCGCCGGAACAGGACGTGCGCGCGGAACCCACGGTGACGCTGCTTCAGGCGATGAAGCTCGCGGCGGATCGCGACATGGTCGCGCGGCAGTACGCCAACGGGTTCGCGGACGTGTTCGACTTCGGCGTACCGGCGTTCGTGGATGCGCTCGCGCGCTTCGGTTGTGTCGAGGCCGCGATCATCGACTCACAACTGCGCTGGCTCGCGACGTACCCCGATTCGCTCATCGCCCGCAAGAACGGCACCGCGATTGCGCAAGACGTGCAAAAGCGCGCCGCGGAAGTGCTGCGCCTCGGCGGGATCGCAACGCCCGAAGGCCGCGCCGCTGGCGTCGCGCTCGACAAGCATCTCCGCAGCGACGGGAACAAGCTGAATCCCGGCACGACGGCCGACCTCATCACTGCCTGCCTGTTCGTCGCCCTGCGGGAGAATAAGGTAACGCCCTCTACCCCGTTCCGCTGGGACGTACCCGACTGGCTGTAGCACATGCCGACCGAGCGCTTCAAAGTCCGCGTGACCAAAGACCATCTGGTATTCTGCTGCGGGCACTTCATCAGCTACCGCGGCCACCAGTGCGAGCGGCTGCACGGCCACAACTATCGCTGCGCCGTAGAGGTCGAGGGCACGCTCCAGGAGGATTACTACGTCTTCGACTTCATCGCACTCAAGGCCCGCACGAAGGAGATCACGGACGAACTCGACCACCACATGCTGCTCGCGACCAAGAACCCGGTCATCGCCGTGGACGACACGCCCAAGTGCGTGCAGGTGAAGTACGAGGACCGCGAGTGGCTGTTCCCGCGCGGCGACTGCATCTTGCTGCCGATTGAGAACACCACCGCCGAACTGCTGGCCCGCTACATCGCCAGTCGACTGTGGGACTCGCTCCGCACCAACGAGAACTTCACGCCCGAAGTGCTGCGCGTGGAAGTGGAAGAAGCCCCCGGCCAGTCCGCTACGGTCGAGTGGCGCGCGTAATTCCTCACACGATTGGCGCTCCCTTTGCACCCGCACGACTCACCCATTTTTCGGAATTGGGCGCTTGCGTACTCTTCGCGCGACCGTCACAATTCGTGCAGTCGGTCAGGACGCCGACTGACTCGCTGCCTTTCACAATCATAATCCCCCCGGCCGGAACGGACGCCGCGCCTCGTCACGAGGACACGCACATGAACCGTCCCCTGGGCCGTCGCGACTTCCTCACCACCACGGCCGCGGTCACCGCGTGCGCCCTCACCGGGCCGTACCTGTTCGCCGCCGAGGACAAGCCGAAGGCGAAGCTCAAGAAGGCCATCAAGTACGGCATGATCAAACTGAACGGCGACCACCTCGCCAAGCTCGAACTCGCCAAGAAGTGCGGGTTCCTCGGCGTCGAGATCGACAGCCCCGGCACCGCGGACCTCGACGCGCTCGTGAAGGCCAGCAAGGAAACCGGCGTCGTGATTCACGGCGTCATCGACTCGGTCCACTGGCGCGACACGCTCTCGCACCCGGACGCGCAAGTGCGTGCGAAGGGTCTGGCCGCGCTCGAAGGCGCGCTGAAGGACGCGAAGACCGTCGGCGCGGGCACCGTGCTGCTGGTGCCCGGCGTCGTGAACAAGGACGTGACCTACGAACAGTGCTTCGAGCGCTCGCAGGCCGAAGTGAAGAAGGCCCTGCCGCTGGCGGAGAAGCTGAAGGTGAAGATCGCGATTGAAGTGGTGTGGAACAACTTCATCACCAAGCCCGAACAGCTCATCGAGTACGTCGACAGCTTCAAGAGCGAGTGGGTCGGGGCGTACTTCGACACGTCGAACATGATCAAGTACGGCGTCGCCCCCGCGGACTGGATCCGCAAACTCGGCAAGCGGATGCTCAAGTTCGATTTCAAGGGCTACAGCAAGACCAAGCAGTGGGTGAACATCGGCGAGGGCGACGAGGACTGGCCCGAAGTGCTGAAAGCGCTGGCCGAAGTCGGCTACAACGGCTGGGCCACGGCCGAAGTCGGCAGCGGCGGCGAAGACCACCTCAAGAAGGTCTCCGCCGCGATGGACAAGGTGTTGGGGCTGTAGGGCGAACGGCCGGTGTCAGCCGGCCGGTGAGGACAACGCGGGAAAAAACCGGCCGGCTGACACCGGCCGTTCGCCTTACGCCTTCGGCGGCAGCTTCCACGAGCCGGGGCGCGGGGCCGCGGTCGCGTCCATCGGCTTGTCCAGCGCGAAGTCCTTCGGCATCGTGTCTTCGGCCGACGCCAGCGCGTCGTCCCACTTGAGCGTGGTGCCCGAAGCGTAGCAGGCGTTGCGGCCGAGGATCGCGGTGAACGTCGCGTCGGTCACGTTCTTCAGCTCGTTCAGCGGCGCGCCGGCCCGGATGCTGTTCAGCAGGTCGATGTGCTCCTGCACGTAGCCGCTGAGCGCCTTCTCGTCTTCGAGCACGCCCTTGCCGTTCACCGTGTACGCAGAGCCGTCGCGGGTGTAGCTCGAGCCGGTGCTGCCGATCACCGTTTCCGACACGTCGTCTTGGGCAACGGGGTAGTGGCGGCAGTAGCTGGAGAGGCGGACGCCGTTCTTGTACTCGTACTCGACGGCGAAGTGGTCCCAGATTTGGCCCGCGTCCTTCGGCGCGCCCAGGTGCCGGAACGCGCGCCCGCCGAACCCGACCGCCTTGATCGGGTGGTCGTTCAGCGCCCAGTTGATGACGTCCAGGTTGTGGACGTGCTGCTCGACGATGTGGTCGCCGCAGGTCCAGAGGAAGTGGTACCAGTTCTTCAGTTGGTAGGTGCTGTCGGCCTGCCCCGCTTCGCGCTTCTTGTACCACGGCTCGCGGCCGTTCCACGCGCAGCGGGCGGCGCGGATCTCGCCGATCCCGCCGTCGTGGACCCGCTTCATCACCTCGATGTACGGCTTCTGGTGCCGCCGCTGGGTGCCGGCCACGATGGCGATGTTGGCCTTCTTGGACTCCGCAACCAGTGCGTAGCACTTCCGCGCGCCGGTCGCGTCCACGGCCACCGGCTTCTCGCAGAAGATGTGCTTCTTGGCCTTGATCGCGGCTTCGAGGTGGTACGGGCGGAACCCCGGCGGGGTCGCGAGGATCACGAGGTTCACATCGGTCGCGAGCAACTTCTGGAACGCGTCCAGCCCATCGAAGGTCGTCTCCGGCGTCACCTTGATCTGCTTGACGAACGGCCCGTAGTGCTCGTGTTCGGGGTTCTTGAACGCCTTCACCGCGCTCGCGGTCTGCTCCTTGAAGGCGTCCGCGACGGCGACGATCTCGACCTTCGGGTTCGCCCCGTTGATCTTCAGCTCGGCCTGAAGGATGTCGCGGACCGCGCCGCGCCCGCGGCTGCCGCACCCGATCAGCCCGACCTTGATGGTCTCGTTACCGGCGGCGAACGCCCCGGCGAAGTTGCTCGCCACCGCGACCCCGCCGACCGCGGCGGTAGTCTTCAGGAAGTCTCGACGGTTCGACATGATCGCTCCAGGGAGAATGGGAGAAGTTCACACGGCCGCGCCCCGAACGGAGCGCGGCGCTCACTCAGACACCTTCACAACTTTCGGTTTCAGCCCCTTCAGTTCGGGCTGTTCGTCTTCGGCCAGCACGACGCGGAAGCCGATCACGTCCATGCGGGTCAGCCACCAGATGCTCTGGGGCAGTTGCGGGTCGAACTTCATCCAGACCTTTTCGGAACCGCGGCGGGCGGAGCTGCGGAGCCGGTCGGCCTTGTCGGCCCAGGAACCGCCGCGGACG
>SXHE01000699.1 GCA_005773755.1 Planctomycetia bacterium | reverse complement strand
GGTCTGGTCCGCGACCTTCGTGATTGTCGAGACGACCGCGTTGATGCTGTCGGCCTTCTCGCGGATGCCACTGAGTCTGTCGGAGACGTTCTTCGTCGATTCGACGAGCTGCTTCATCTCGGTCGCCATTTTCGTGGTGTTGTCGCGCCCGCGGGTGGCGAGTTCGGCCGCGTGGGTGGCAGTCTGGCTCACCTCGTTCATTGTACCCGCGAGGTCTTTGCTGGTCGCGCTGACCTCTCGCACGCTCGCGGCCACCTGAGTCGTTGATGCGCTCAGGTTATTGACCGTCTGTTCTTGATTGCGTGCCGTGAGGGCGATCTGCCCGGCGATGGAGAGGAGTTGGAGACTGGATTCGCGGGCCTTGCCTACGATGCCCTGAATCTTCCCTACGACCGCGTTGATGCCCTCGGCCAGTTGGCCCATTTCGTCCTTCCCGTCCACCGTGAGGCGGGCAGTCAGGTCGCCGGCCCCGCTCGCCATCTGGCGAACGCGCTCGTTCAACTCATGCGCGGACTTCACGATACTGCCGATAATCACCCAGCCGATGACGCCGAATGCCAGCACCGCAACCACACTCAGAACGGTCACGACGTTCGACCACGCGCGAATGTTACCGGCCACGACCTTCTCCGCGGCCTTCGTTGCTTCGTCCACCTTTACAGCGGCGGCCTGGATTTCGCGCGAGTGTTCGCGGTAGGCGGGAGCGATCTTGTCGCGCAGGATCGAGCCGGCTTCCTTTCGCGTCTTCTCGTCGCGCAGTTTGGGGAAGAACTCGTCCTTCGCGAGCCGAAAAACGTCTTGCGCGGGTACGTGCGCGGTTGTCTGAATCGCGGTCTTCGCTTCGGGTGGAATGTCTTTCGCGAGCCACTGTGCCCGCTTCGCCTCGTAGTCCGCAACGTAGCTGAGATAGCGTGACTCCGCTTTGCGGCGATCGTCGTCGTTGTTGGCGGTTTCGGCTTCGTAGAGCATCAGGTACGCGCGGCCGATGAGTAGAGGCGGTGGCACCATGTCGACTTCCAAGTTCTTGTAGTCCATCATCTCCCGGTACGCGGTCCCGCCCACGCGGTAGCGCTCCATCAGCACTCCGGTGAGGAGGACGCCGATGATGATGGTGATCGTGTACCCGATGAGGAGGGCGTACAGCTTGGTGCGCAGTGACACGTCGCGGAGGCGGAGCATGGTGGGTGCCACAGGTGTGAAACGGGAAGGCCGGCACAGGCGATACTACCCGCTCACGGGGGCCGGTCCAGCGGGTTCGCCCAAACGCCGGAACTTCCCCAGTCTGTCGCGCTCGCGCTACCGGCATAAGCGCTCAAAAGCGCACGTCCAACATGGAGAAATCGTCGGTGAACGAGTCGCGGCCCATCAACACGCGGGTGTGTTCGAGGTGGCGCTGGATCAAGTCGTCCCCGGCGGTCGCGATCTCGGTTTCGAGCCGGGCGGTGAAGTCCGCGAACGACCACATCTCCCCGTTCGCGAGTTCGATCTCCATAATCCCGTCGCTGAAAACTAGGAGTCGCGCGCCTTCGCCGACCGCAATCGTGCGCGTCTCGAACGGCAGTTCGGGCACCATCCCGACCGCGGGCGCGTCGGCTTCGAGACTATGAACTTTGCCGTCGGAGGAGAGCAGGGCGGGCGGGTGGCCGGCGTTGCAGTACGCGAGCGACCGCGCCGCGGGCTTGTACACGCCGTACCAGATGGTGAAGTATTTCCCGTCCTGGCGGTCCATCTGGAACATGTCGTTCAGGTGCGTGACCACCGCGCCGGGGTCGCGCGGGTCGGTGCCGCCCGAGGTGCCGGCGGCCAGCACGTTGGCCGCGGACACCGCGAGCAGGGCCGAACCGACCCCGTGCCCGCTCACGTCGAGCAGGTAGATCGCCAGGTGCTTCTTGTCGATCCAGTGGTAGCCGAACATGTCGCCGGCGAGCTGCGACGACGGCACGAACTTCCACGACGTTCGCACCGGGCCGGTTGTGAGTGGCGCGGGCAACAGCGACTGAACGTATCGCGCGGCGCGGGCCAACTCCGCGGCCATTTCGCGCTGAGTCTCCGCGAGCTGTTGGTACGCCTCGTTCCGTTCGAGCAGGTGAATGTAGCCGAGCGAATGGTATTTGATCCGCGCCACGACTTCGAGCTTGTCGGGCAGTTTGACCATGTAATCGTTCGCGCCTAGCGCGAACGCCTTCGCCTTCGTCGTCGGCTCTTCCTTGCTGGACAACACGACGAGTGGGGTGTCGCGTGTGGCCGCGTTCGCTCGGAAGTAGCGAACCAATTGGAGCCCGTCGATGTCCGGCATCACGAGGTCTTGCAGGATCACCGTGGGGCGGAACTCGTTGGCAGCATCAATGGCCGCGGCCGGGTCCGGGCAGAACCGGAACTCGATGCCCGGTTCGTCCGCGACCATGCGGCGCACGGTTTCGCCGACCATCGCCTGGTCGTCGACGAGCAGCACCTTGATCGCGAGTCCGTCGGGCATGAAGACATTGAACTCCGCTAAGATGAGAAAGGGAAGCCGGTTGTTCGGATTGTGTGGGCCAAATGGGTGAAGATGTGGCGGTTGTGCCAGTTGTCGCGGAAGAACCTAACCCCCCAAACCCCTTCCCTAGGAGGGAAGGGGGCGTAGGACTTTCTCCCCCTTCCCTCCTAGGGAAGGGGGTTGGGGGG
>SXHE01000698.1 GCA_005773755.1 Planctomycetia bacterium | reverse complement strand
CTCGAAGCGCGGCGCGCTCCCGACCGGCCCGACCATCGTGTTGTGCGCGACCGCGCTCGTGCTGTTCTCGCTCGCCTTCGGCACCGCCCGTGGCTGGGTGTGGACGTTTGTTAGCCGCGAGCCGCAGGCGAGCGAGAATCCACCATGAACACGACATTGGAACTCTGCCTCGTGCTCTCCGTGGTGGCGGTGGCGTGCGCGCTGCCGGGCGCGTTTCTGGTGCTGCGCCGCAGCGCCATGACCTCCGACGCCATCGGCCACGTCCTGATCTTCGGCATCGTGCTCGCGTACTTCGTCGTGCGCGACCTCGATTCGCCGTGGCTCATGTTCGGGGCCGCCGCGTCCGGGCTGCTGGCGGTGGTGCTGGTGGAAGCGCTCGAAAAGAGCGGGCGCGTGAAGGCCGACGCCGCGCTGGGGCTGGTGTTCGCGGCACTGTTCGCGGCCGGGGTGCTGATGGTCAGTGTGAGCGTGA
This sequence comes from Planctomycetia bacterium, assembly GCA_005773755.1. Classification (GTDB taxonomy): domain Bacteria; phylum Planctomycetota; class Planctomycetia; order Gemmatales; family Gemmataceae; genus Gemmata. The sequence continues at coordinate 6,363 of SXHE01000698.1, read as the reverse complement.
AGAACGTCCACCTCGACGTCGATCAGGTGCTGCTCGGCCAACCGGACTACGCGACCCAACCGCGGTGGGAGCTGTTCGGCACCGCGCTCGCGCCCGTGTGGGTGATGACCGCGGCGCTCGCTCTGAACGTGCTGCTCATCGGGCTGTTCTTCAAGGAACTGAAGCTCTCGACGTTCGACCCCGGCCTCGCGGCGTCGCTCGGGTTCCGCCCCGCGGTCATCCACTACGCGCTCATGTCGGTCGTTTCGATCACGGCGGTCGCGGCGTTCGACGCGGTCGGCCCGGTGCTCGTCGTCGGGTTCTTCGTGGTGCCCGCGGCGGCGGCGTATCTGCTTACGGACCGGCTCGCGGTGATGCTCGTGCTGGCGAGCGCGTTCGGCGTGGTCGCGGCGTTCGTCGGCACGTTCGCCGCGTCCGAGGCGAACACGACGACCGCCGGCGCGGTGGCCGCGGCGCTGGGGCTGCTGTTCGCGGCGGTGTTCCTGGTCGCGCCCGGTCGCGGGCTGATCGCGCAGTCGCTCCAACAAACCCGCCAGCGCCGCGCGTTCTACGAGACGATGCTCGCGGTCCACCTGATGCAGCACGAGGGCACGCCGGAAGAGGCAGAAGAGTCACGCTACGACGGGATTCACAATCACTTCACCTGGGTGCCGAAGAAGGTGGCCGCGGTGGTGTCGCGCGCGGAGCGCAACGGGCTTGTGACGCGCGCCGGCGAAGTGCTGAAACTGACGGACACTGGAAGGGCCAGGGCGCGCGAGGTGTTGGGGGCGAGCGAAGAACCTACCCCCCCAACCCCCCTCCCTGAAGGGAAGGGGGAGGCAGAGCCACTTCTTTCTCCCCCTTCCCTTCAGGGAGGGGGGCCGGGGGGGTAGGTTCTGCGATTCCTACGGCACCGCGTACGGAATCTTGTCGGGCGTCGTTGGCACCTCGACCTTCGGCGTTACCGGCGCGGCACCCAGGAACTTGTCGATCTTCCAGGGCAACGCGATCAGGTCGCGGTCGCCGGAGACGGTTTGCGTGCCGTTGTCGAGGAACGCCACCGCGGTCACGCTCGCGGCGTGCTTGCGGAAGATCGGCAGTTCCTGCTTCGCGGCCGACGTGTCCCACAGGCGCAGCGTGCGGTCCGCGCCTCCGGTCAGCACCCAGCGCCCGCCGTCCTTCACCGCGATGCTGCGAACACCGCCTTCGTGCCCGGTCAGTGTGAAGCGCGCTTTGTCCTCTCCAACCAGCCACACGCGAACGACGCCGGCGTCGTTGCCGGCCGCGAGCCACTTCCCGTTCGGGCTGACCGCGACCGCTGACACCGGCGAGGTGAACTTGCCGTACCGCTTGATCTCGCGGCCGTCGGTCAGGTCGAGCAGCACGATGGCGTTCTCCGTCGCGACCGCGACGAACTTCCCTTGCGGGTCCATCGCCAGCCCGGTGACGAGGCCTAGCTCACTCGCGCGCCAGCCCTCCGCGCCGGTCGCGGCCTTCCAGTACACGACCGTGCCGTCGAAGCTGCCCGACACGACCCACTTGCCGTTCGGCGTGAACGCGACCGCGCTCACGAGGCTGGTGTGATCGGCGAACTTCGCGACCTCTTGCCCACTGGTCAAGTCCCAGACGCGGGCCGTGCCGTCCATCGCGCCGCTGGCCGCGAACTTCGCATCGGGCGAGAGCGCGACCGACCACACGCTCGCGGTGTGGCCGACGAACCGCTTGATGTCGCGCCGGCCCTCCACGTCGTAGTAGCGCACGCTGCGGTCGCCGCTGGCGACGATGGCCTTGCGGCCGTCCGCGGTAAAAGCCCAGCCGTTGGCGGAGTCGCCGCGCGCTTCGAGCGGGTCGAGTTCGCCGGTGTTGTCGCGGTTGGTCGGGCCGTTCAGGTTCGCCTGATACAGCCCGCCGAGTTGCAGTTCGCGCACGATGTCGCCGAACGCCTGCAGCCACAGTTGTCGCGTCACGGTGCCACCGGCGCGGAGCGAGCCGACGTGCTTCACCATCACTTCGGACTGGCTGATGCGCGCGCGGAACTCGTCGGCCGTCAGGCCGACCTCGCTCGCGCCGGTGAGCAGGTCGAGTTCCGCCTCGTACTTCAGGGTGATCGTGCTGACCGCCTCGAACCGGCTCACCTTCGCCCCGGTCTTCGCCACCGCGTCGGCGTACCGCTTCGCGTCGGCTTCCATCAGTTTCAGTGCCGCTTCCTTGCCGGGGTACAGTGCCTTCACGACCTCCGCTTCCTCGCGCTTGTACGCCTTCGGGTTCTTGCCGAGGTGGTCGAGCACCTGATCGGCCTTCGGGAGAATGCCGCTGGTGTGGCACGACATGCACGACACGCCCGCTTCGACGCTGCGGTCCGGGCGCTTCGGATCGCTGACGATGTTGAGCGGCCCTTTGTTCAGCCGCACGTTGTCGGCGTTCACGAGGTAGTAGGCGTGCAGGCCGTTTGGCAGCGCGAAGATGGCTTCGCCGCCGGCGTGCTGGAACGGGCTTTCCGCGAGGCCGCCCGGCCCCAAGGGGAACGCGAAGATGTTGCGGCGGTCCGGCAGCAGCCCGCCGTTGATGCGGTCCACGAGGTTCGCGGGCGGCTCGTCGAAGTCGTAGGTGCGCCAGTACATCCCTTGCGCCGAATCGTGCCGTTCGAGGACGCGGTTGAAGCGCGAGATGCCGCTGCCGTTGAACCCGACCCGTGCGACGCGCTCCTGCTTGATGTTCTCCGACGCATCGACGCGAATCAGCTTCTCCAGTTCGGTCAGGCTTGCGGGCAGTTGCAAAACGTCGTAGTAGAGCGGCGCGCGGCTCGCCGTGGCGACGAACCAGTCGGCCCGGACGAGCGGTTGCTTCGCCAGCGTGCCGACGGACACCGCCCGCGCGCTGATGGAGTCGTCGAGGACGCCGTAGGGGTACTCTTGCAGCACGCGGTTCCAGACGGTCGCGTCCCAGACGTACCAGCGCAGGTCGATGCGCAGGACGGTGCGGTTGGCGTCCACCGCGACCGGGTTCACGACCTTCGACCCCCACGACAGGCTATTCACGAGCTTCGCGAGCGCGTTGCGGTACGTCTGAAGGTCCTCGTCCGCGAGGCCGGCGTTGTAGAGGTGCGTGAGCGTGAAGTACCGCTGGAACCGGCGGGCGCGCTTGTCCATCGGCGCGAGGTCGGCGAGGATCGCGGCGTACACGTCGCCCTGCGGGATCGCGGCCCGCACCGCGACCTCGCCTGCGGGCGCACCGGCCTCGATCCACTTCTTGAGGATCGCGAGTTCGGCGGCGCTGGGTCGCGGGTTTTCGTCTGGCGGGGGCATCGTGCCGTCGTCAGTGCGCTTGTAGAGCCTACTCCCCTTCGGATCGTTCGGCACGACCTTCTTGCGGGCAACGAGCTTGGCGAGGTCGGTGACGTAGTTCAGCGAGCCTTCGATGCTGCCGTCCTGCCCGTGGCACCGGTAGCAGTGCGTCTTGAGCACGGCTTGCGCCTGCTGCGCGAGTTGCTGTTGCTGCTTGGGGTCGTCCACCCCGCGCGCGGGCGAAGTGACGGCGACGAATGCCAGGAGTGCGAGAAGAGCGGTGCGCATGTCGTCCCCAGTGAGCGCGGAGCGTCACCTATCCGACGTATCAGAACCGCCGGCCGATTGCCACCGCGTGCTACGGGACCGTTACCGGCGGTGACCACGGAGCGGGAATCCCGACGATGGCGAGTTTCTCGGCGCGGACGGCATCGGGCTCGCACCGGTCGAACGCCCGGACCGTGGCGCAGACCTCGAGAACGCGCTGGGTGCAATCCGCCTCGCTCTCGTGCGCGAGAACACACCTCGACCGGGTTCCCGTCGTCGGATGGGTCGCGGTGGACGTACATCCGGACCGCGGCCCGATTGCCCAATCGAAGCGCCGGTCGCGCGCCGCGAGAAACGCGCGAATCTGTGTGGCGGTCGGCATTGGCCCGAATTCCGTACGTCCTTCGGTCGCCGGATCGTTTCCATTATCCGCCAGATGGCGGCCGGTGTGAACTGGTTTTGGCGCGGGATGCAGGCTCACCCGATCGGGTGGGCCTGCTCGCGTTTACGCGCGGGCTCGCGCCCGCGCGGTGCCGCGCGGTCGGTTGCCGCTTTTCCGGTGGCGGTCCGCGCCAACGCCAGTTACCCTTGTAGCGTTCACGTCTTCGACTCGTCGCTCACCTCCCTGGGGTTTGTGTCATGCTCGCACGCCGGGCGTTCGCCTGTACAAGTCTCGCCGCGATCCTGTGCGTATTCGCGTCGGCCGGCCCGGTCGCGGCCGACCCCGCGGATAAGGCCGCCATCGACCGCGCCGTCGAGCGTGGCGTCAAGTTTCTCAAGAAGGAGCAGAAGCAGGCCGGCTTCTGGGGCGACGGCACCGGGCCGGGATCGGGCAAGGGGTGGGGCGTGGGGTACACCGCGCTCGCCGGCATGGCGCTGCTCGAGTGCGGCGTGCCCTCGACCGATCCCAGCATCAAGAAGGCCGCGAGCATCGTCCGCCTGAACGTCCACGAACTCGACGACACCTACGAGTTGTCGCTGGCGATCCTGTTCCTCGACCGGATGAAAGACCCGACCGACAAGCCGCGCATCCAGTGGCTCGCGGGGCGGCTGATCGCGGCCCAGATGCCCAGCGGCGGCTGGGGCTACAAGGCCACGAAGTACTCGCAGACCAACACGACTCAGTTGCTCGCGGCGCTGCGCAAGCTCCAGGCCCCCGTTGTGCCGCCCGCGCCGCCGCCGGACCCACTCAAGGTTCGCGCCACGCTGCCGGAAGACCTGCGCCGGCTGGCCGTGTTCACCGACACGGGCGCGGGCCGGCTGCCGCCCGACCCCAACGCGAAGAACAGCACGCTGCTCGACGCGACCACGGACAACTCGAACACGCACTTCGCGATGGTCGGGCTGTGGACCGCACGCAAGCACGACGTGCCCACGGACCGCACGTTCGCGCTGGTGAACCGGCGGTTCCGAACCAGTCAGGGCGGCGGCGGCACCTGGACGTACGGTTTCGTGCCCACCGGGGCCGACGGCGGCGGGCCGCACACCTGCATCGCGCTCCTGGGCGTCGCCATCGGCCACGTCATCAGCCCGCCGCCGGGCGTGAAGCCGGAGACCGACCCGGTCATCCTCAACGCCTTTGTCGCGCTGTCCAAAGTCGTCGGCGACCCGGCGGGCACCACGGACAACAGGCCCAAGATGAAGGACATCGGCGGGCTGTACTTCCTCTGGGCGATGGAGCGCATCGCCGTGCTGTACGACCTCCAGAAGCTCGGCAAGAAGGACTGGTACACCTGGGGCGCGGAGATCCTGCTGTGCCACCAGCTAGCCGACGGGAGCTGGGAAGAGGGCGGCTACCCCGGCGAAAGCCCGATCCTGAACACCTGCTTCGCGCTCATGTTCCTGCGCCGCGCGAACCTGACCCCGGACCTGTCGAAGCGGCTCGTGGTCGATGCGAGCGCGCTGACCGCGAAGGTGGACGACAAGATCGCGCCGAAGGTGGAACCGCCCCCGCCGACGCCGAAGGAGCCAGAGCCGATCGGGATCGCGCCGATGCCGCGCTCCGTCGAGCCGAAGAAGGAGCCGCCGCCCGCGCCCCCGGCCCCCACACCGCCGGCCCCCGCGCCGATCGCGCAGCCGGAGCAACCCGCGGCCCCCGCGCCCGCGAAGAAGACCCCGTGGCTGTGGATCGTCCTCGGCCTGGTGCTGGTCGGCGGCGCGGGCGGGTTCTTCGCGTTCCTGCTGGCGAAGCGCAAGCGCGACGCCGACGAGGGCGAAGAAACTGAGGAAGAAGAGGAGAAGCCGAAGAAGAAGCCCAAGAAGAAGCCCAAGATCAAAGCTGAGGAAGACGACGCCTGATACCATCTTGCGTTGAATGGCGACGCTCTACGACGACGGGTACTACAACAGCCGGATTACAACAGTGGCCACAACAACGGCATCTAGGTTTCGCCGTGAGGCGTGACCGTCGACAACCGGCGCGGCCGGTGCTGGTGGCGGGCGCTCAACGAGTCGGGCCGCGGGGAAACCCCTGCGGCCCGTTTTCGTTTGCGAAATCGGTAAGATCGACCTTTTTCGCCGGTATCTACCAACGTCCCGCGGTGACGCGGGTTTCAGATACGAGGAGGTACACACCATGAAACGCTTCGCAGTCGCGGCGGCCCTGGCGGTCGCCATCGGGTTCGGCACCGCAAGTAACGCGGACGCACAGTACATCATCCGGTATGCCCGGCCCACACCGAACGGCGGCGTCGTGACGTCGAACCAGTTGTACAACCTGGGCACCTACCAGTCGTACAACACCTACATCTCGCCGTGGGGCGGGGTGAAGCAGTCCCAGTACTACTCAGACGTGTTCGGCAACAGCTATGGCCGAGTGCAGGGTTTCAACGTG
>SXHE01000697.1 GCA_005773755.1 Planctomycetia bacterium | reverse complement strand
GCGACCTACAACTTTACCTCACGCGCTCAGGCCGCGACGGGCGCGGGTGAGCTTCCCCTTTATCGCCGTCGGCACCTTGTTTCCGGACAGACTGCACTTGCCGAGGCGGGGCCACTGCGCCGGGTTCTTTAGCCCTTCCGCCGACGCGCCGATCTTATTTGAGCACAGGTCCGCTTCCACGAGGTCGCCAAGGTGTGGGGCCGCGAGGAGCAGCTTCATTGATGCGTCCGTGAGGTCGGTGTTCGGCAGGCTGAGTCGCGTGAGCCGGCCGATGGTGGTCGAGGTGGCGAGCGCGTGCCCGCCGGGCGCACCGAGCGGCATCCCGTCGAGGGCCAGCTCGCGCAGGTTGGACATGTCGAGGTGCGTCAAGAACTCGGTCACGTCCTTCACCGCGACCCGCGGCTTGTCGAGGTAGTAGGTCGCGAGGCTGAGTCGCGTCAGGTTCCGCAGCGCCGGGCCGCGGGCGAGCGCGAGCAGCCCGCTGCGCCGGATCGGGTTGTAGCCGATTTCCAGGTTGCGGAGCGCCGTTGCGTGTGGCGACTCGGCCAGCGCCTTCATGCCCTTCGCGCCGATCCCGTTGGTGGCGAAGTCGGCGATCTTCACCCCGGCGAGCAGCGGCGACCCGGCCAGCGCGACCATCCCCTCGTTCTTCAGCCCGCACACGCGAACGTGCAGTTCGGCCAGCTTCCACTTCGCGCGCGCGAGGTCGACCGCGCCCGCGGGGCCGAAGTTGGTGCGGTCCAGGTTCAGTTCCACGAGATTCGGGAACGCCTTCGACAGCGCGAGCCGCTCGATACCGGCCGCGGTGAACGAGTTGTCCGCGAGGTCGAGGCCGCGCAGGTTCGGGAACGGCGGCAGCTTCGCCAGTGCGGTCAGCATCTCGTCGCTCAGTTGTGTATCGAGCTTGAGCTTGTGCAGGTTGCGGAACCACGCGGCCCGGCCCAGCGCGCGGATCGCGTCCGGCGACGCGGTGCTGAGGTCGAGGTTCAGCGCGCGCAGGCCGTCGAACGATTTCGCCCCCGCGAGCGCCTCGGCCGCGGCGTCGGTGAGCGCGGGGAACAGCCGCAGCTCGCGCAGGTTCCGAACATGCGGCGCGTCCGCGAGCGCGGTCGCGAGCTGGCGGACGTCATCGGTGTCGTTGTCGAAGACCGAGACCGCGAGCGCGCGGAGCTGGTCCACAACCGGCCGGCGCAGGAACTCCGCGACCTGCGCGACCCGCAGGTTGTCGATGTGCAGGGTCCGCACCGGGGTGGTTTCGACAACCTTCTGAAGCGCGGCGGTCAGGCGCGCGGCGGCGTTGCGCCGGTCGTCGCGGTAGTTGGTCATCGCCTTGCTCGCGAACCCGCGCTCGTACTCGGCATACGAGTCGGAATCTGACAGCAACCCGCCGGGCAGGGCGCGCTTCTCCTTCGCGTGCGCTTCGAGCCACGTCGCCAGGTCCTGGTGCCGGTCGCGTAGGTCGGTGTACTCCGGGTGATCGGGCGTCATCTCCGCGAGCCGGCACTGTACGCGGATGAACTCCGCGCGGGCGTTCGGCCCGCGCGCCGGCGACGGCCGCGGGTCCGGCCGGTTCTCGTCCAACCAGTCGGCGTACATCAGCCGCGGCGTGTCCTCGTCCGCGTTCGCGGTGATGGCCGCCAGCAGTGCCTCGTCGTCGCGCACGGGTCAGTCCTCTGGCGGGAACAGGTTGAACCACTCTTCGGCTTCGCGGATGAGGAGCCGGCGCGGGTGGTTGAGGTTCAGCGCCGCGACCGCCGCGCGGCCGGTCGGCGTGAGGCCGACGATCCGCCATTCTTCGTCCCACGAGAAGTGCTCCGCCCAACGATCGGTCCGCGGGTTGAAAAGGGGCACGTCTCGTTCCGTCTCCGGGTCGGGCGCGCTCACGCGGTCGGACTTCCCCAGGTTGCAACTCGGACAGGAGAGCGCGAGGTTGTCCGCGGTATCCGGCCCGCCGGCCGACGACGGTTTGATGTGTTCGATGTGGAACGTCGCGCCTTGCAAGGACTGGTGCATCCGGCAGTACTCGCACCGGCTCGCGGCGCGGGCGATCACCTGGCGCGTCGTTTCGGCCCACGACGCACTCACACCGGGGTCCGCCCCAGGAGTTTGAGAGCTTGTGCGCGAACGAGGGCGATAGTTTCGCTCAACTCTGAAAGCGCTTCTAGCTCCTCACGCTCGTCGGGCGCGAGCTGGCCGTTCGTGTTGCGGTCCATGAGGGATTGCAGGAGCGAATCGGTTTTCGACGGGAAGCGCATCGCGGCGAGTGATTCGATCATCGTGCGCGGGGCTTCGATCACGGCAGACATGCGGCACCTCCGTATTTCAGTCTACCGCTACTCCTTCCCCAGCACCAGATCGCATACCCAGCACCCGCGGACGTGAACCTGCGCCGCGTCGCGGCAGTGGTTGAGGATGTCGTCGCTGTCGCAGCCCGCGTCTTGCAGCGCGTCCGCCAGAATCGGCATCGCAGAGAACTCGCGCGTCTCGTACATCGTCCGCGCGAGCGCAATCGCGGTGTCGGTGCGCCACTCTGGGGCGAACGCGACCGGGCGGAACGGGTTGCCAAAAATGTCGCGGAGCAGATCGGCCAGAATGCGGAGTTCATCCAGCCACAACTGGTAATGCTTGCCAGCGGCTTTGGTCGTGATCGTGTTCATCGCGCCCGGGGCGTCGGCCGCGTCGTCCGCGGTACGCCGACACAATAGAGAACGGACATTCAGAGCTGCGTTCTGTTCCGATGTACCGCCGAACATCCTGTTCGCGGCCTCCTCCGCGTCCAAATACATCTTCACAAACTTCGCAGGTTCCTCCTGGCCGTCGGCGATGCGCTCCGCGAACTCGATACCCGCCCGACTACGCTTGTCGGTCAACTCGTTCCAGTGGAGGCGACACCCCGCGCACCCGAACAGCCAGAGTTTTCGCTGCCCGACCGGGGTCGCGGGGGCCTTGAGCTCCGTGCGGACGTGTCGGAGCAACTCCCGCGCATTTTCGCATGCGCACCACTGCGCTTCCGTCATCACATCACCCCATGTGGGTCATCTTCACTTCCCCGCCCACAATCGTTGCCACCGCGCGGCCGGTGACGGTGGTACCGTGGAACGGCGTGTTGCGGCTCTTCGACTTCGATTCGGTTTTGTCGATCTTCCACTTGGCCTTCGGGTCGATCACGGTCACGTCCGCGGGGCGGCCCGGTTGCAGCGTGCCGCGGTCGATGCCCAGCACCGCCGCCGGGTTGCACGTCATCTTCGCCAGCATCCGGGGCCACGTCAAATGGCCCGGCTCGATCAGGTGCGTCACGCACAGCGGCAGGAACGTTTCCAGGCCGAGGATACCGTTGGGGGCCTGATCGAACTCGCGCTCCTTCTTCTCCGGCGCGTGCGGGGCGTGGTCGGTTGCCAGCACCGTCAGCGTGTCGTCCTTCAACCCTTCGAGGATCGCGAGCCGGTCGGCTTCCGTGCGCAGCGGTGGCGACATCTTGTAGTTGCTGTCGAACCGGCGCATCTCCTCGTCGGTCAGGATGAAGTGGTGCGGGCACGCCTCGCCGCTGATCCAGAACGACGGCTTCCCCGACAGCTTCAGAATCTCCGCGCGCTTACGGCCCTGGCGAATCAGGTCGACGCCGCCCGCGGTCGAGACGTGCAGGATGTGGACCTTCCCGCCGGTCAGTTCCGCGAGCACGATGTCGCGATAGATCATGATGTCTTCGGCCACGCCCGGCATCCCGCGCAGGCCGAGCTGCGTGCTGACAAGCCCCTCGTTCATCACGCCGCCCTGCGTGAGTTCGAGGATTTCGGCGTGAACGAGCACCGCCTTGTCGAACATCTTGCAGTACTCGAGCGCGCGCCGCATGATCTCCGCGGAGTACACCGGTGCGCCGTCGTCGGTGAACGCGACCGCCCCGCCCTCGACCAGCCCGCCGAGTTCGGCCAGCTCCTTGCCGTCGCGGTTCTTCGTCACCGCGCCGATGGGGAACACGTTGCAGAAGCCGGCGCGTTCGGCCTGATGAACCACGAACTCCGCGGCCATCCGCATGTCGAGCGCCGGCTCCGTGTTGGGCATACATGCGACCGACGTGATGCCGCCCGCGACCGCGCACTCGGTGCCGGTGGCGATGGTCTCGTCCTCCTCACGGCCCGGCTCGCGCAGGTGAACGTGCATGTCGATGAGGCCCGGCGACACGATAAGGCCGGTGCAATCGAGTTCCTTGACGTCGCCGTTCACCCACGCCGGGCGCGCGCCGGTGCCGGCCACCTTGCCCTCCGCGAGCCACAGGTCGGTGAGGGCATCGAAGTCGCGCGACGGGTCGATCACGCGGCCGTTGCGAAGCAGGATCGGAAGCGACATGGGGTGCTCAAGATAAGAGTGTGCGCGAAGAAACGCCGGGGGCCACGACCGTGCGGCTCCCGGCGTTGCGGTACTGCGGGGGAACCTTAGCGGTTGCGGAGCCGGCTCAGGAAGCCGCCGCGGGTGCTGTCGGTCGTCATGCTGTTGCCGACGCGCGAGCCGCTGGTCGTGGTGCCGCCGACCTGGACGATGGTGCCGTCGGTGGTGGTGTAGCGGCCGGCGGGCAGGGTGCCGGTGGCCGGGACGACCTTGCCGCTCGTGGTGGTGCCGGTGGCCGGCTTGATCGTCGGCATCGGGGTCGGCGTCGCACCGGGCATCGGCATCGGCGTGGCCGGCGTCGTCGGGGTCGCCAGCGGGATGGTGCCACCGTTACCGAGGGTCGTCGTGCCACGGCGGTCGCGGAGCCGGGCGAACAGCCCGCGGCGCTGCGTGGTCTGGGCCGGGGCGTACTCGACAACCGGGGTGCCAGTGGCCGGGGTCGCGGCGGGCGTGGCCGGGGTCGCCGGCTTCGCGGGGACGGCCGGCTTGTCTTCGGCGCGACCGACCGAGGCGGTGAGAACGACAACCGCGACCGCGAACAGAATCCGCTTCATGATGCTTCCTCCTGAAACTCACTGATCCCCACACCGTCCGTCGGTCGGGCGATCAGGTGCGAACAGTTTAGCGGAGCGAGCGGCGCGCGGGAATAGTCCGGTTGTGCCGATTGTGAGGATTATTCGACCCTCACGCGGCTTTGTTCAACTCGCTCAGCACGGCCATGCGCACCGCGAGGCCGTTGCTCACCTGGTCGAGGATCGCGGAGTTCGGGCCGTCGGCTACCTCCGGCGAAATCTCGACCCCGCGGTTGATCGGCCCCGGCGCGAGCAGCAGCACGTTCGGCTTTGCCTTCTTCATCCGGTCGCCGTCCACCCCGAACAGCAGCCGGTACTCGCGGATCGACGGGAACAGCCCGCTGCGCTGGCGCTCGAACTGCACCCGCAGCAGGTTCAGCACGTCGCACCGCGGCAGCACGTCGTCGAGTTTGTCCGCGATCTCGACGCCCATCTCCGCGACATACGACGGCACGAGCGTGGTCGGGCCGCAGACGATCACCTTCGCGCCGAGCGTGGTGAGCGCGTGAATGTTGCTCCGCGCGACGCGGCTGTGGGCGATGTCGCCGACCAGCCCGACCGTTAGCCCGTCGAGCTTCTTCAGCTTCTTGCGGATCGTCAGGATGTCGAGCAGCGCTTGCGTGGGGTGCTCGTGTGCGCCG
>SXHE01000696.1 GCA_005773755.1 Planctomycetia bacterium | reverse complement strand
GCCGCCCGCCCGAGCGGCCCGAGCGGGCGGGCGGCGATCTCGCGCCCCTCCCGCAGCGCCGCGAGGTCGGCGGCGAGGTCGGCGGCCGTGGCGTACCGATCGGCGGGCTCCTTCGCCATGCACTTCATGCAGATCGCGCTCAGGTCCGCACCGACCCGCGGGTTCAGCCGGTCGGGCGGAACCGGGTCGGCGGCTCGAACCGCGTCGAGCACCGCCGAGAGCGTCGGCCCGTTTGCCGGCGGGCGCCCGGTGAGCAACTCGTAAAGGATCGCGCCGAGGCCGAACACGTCGGTGGCGACGGTGAACTCACCGGCCAACTGCTCCGGGGCCATGTACGCCGGGGTGCCGGCTACCCGCCCGTCGGCGCCGTCGAGCGGAACCGCCAGGCCGAAGTCGGCGACGAGCGGTTCGCCCTTGTCGTCGAGCAGCACGTTGGCCGGCTTCAGGTCGCGGTGCAGGAGTCCGCGGCGGTGCGCGTGGTGGACGGCGTCGGCCACCTTTTCGAGTATTTCCGCGGCGCGGTCCGGCTGGCGAACGAACTCCGCGACCCGGTCGGCCAGCGTTCCGCCGGGGCACCAGTCCATCGTGAAATACGGCGGTTCGTCGCCGCGCGACACGTCCAGAATGCGGACGACGTTGGGGTGCCGCAGCCGGGCCATCGCCTCGGCCTCGGCCCGGAACCGCGCCCGGTCGCCCGCCCCGGCCCGCAGCAGCACTTTCACGGCCACCGCACGCGGCAGGCTCAACTGCCTCGCCCGGTACACGACACCCATGGTCCCGCCGACCCGGTTCAGAAGCTCGTAGTCGCCCAGGACGCGCTCGGCGGTCGCCAAGTCCGGCTCCCGCGCCGCGCCCCGAAAGGCCCGCAACCCGGTCAGTGCCGCGTCGTCGAGGAAGTCGCGCAACTCGGCGGCGAGCTCCGGGTAGCGGGCCAGCCACTCGGCCGGCGCCAGCGGCCGCCCGCTGTCCCGCGCCTCCAGGTACTCAGCGACGGCCGCCCCGACGCGGTCCTCGCCCGGCTCAAAGGTGTTGGTGTTCACGCCCCGCCCTCCGACCCGCCCAGCAGGGCCGCGAGCCGCCGCTTGCCGCGGAACAGCAGCCCGCCCACCCCTTTGGCCGTGCGCCCGAGCCGGGCGGCCGTCTCCGCGAGCGGCAGTTCGAGGATGTAGTGGGCGATGACCGCGTCTCGCTCGGCCTCCGGTAACTGGTCCAATGCGCACGCCAAACGCAGTAACTCTTCCTTGCGGCTCGCCAGGGTACTCGGCCCCGGCTCGACCGCGGCCAGGTACGCGGCCAGCGGCGTCTCGCCATCGGCCGCCGCGTCGTAGAGCGTCCGCTCCAACGCCGGGTCGCGCTTGTCCGCGCCGTGCTCGCGCACCAGGTCGATGACCGTGTTGGCGACAATCTTCTGGAGCCACCCGATGAGTTCCGCTTCGCTCTGCCCGCGGGCCTGCTCCAGTTTCTTGACGGCGCGCAGGAGCGACTCCTGCACCACGTCCGACGAGTCGAACCGGGCGCAGTACAGGCGGCCCAGCTGGAGTTGTCGGACGTGCAGTCGGAGCAACGAGCGGTAGCGGTCGAGGTCGGCCTCGGCGGTCATGGGCTCACCTTCGTCGGGCCACAGGGGTGACCGACACCATGACACCCGCAAACGGCGAAGGCAACCGCCAACCGGCCGAATCACCGCCCCTGATCCACAAGACGGAAAAGGACCGGCGACGACTCGCGCGTTGCAGAAATGTTTGGCCGCACGCGCCGTCCGGAACCCGAACTCGGCGTACGAACGAATCGGGCGGGACTGCAGAGAGTGCAACCGGAAGGGGCGTCGTGAAGCCCTCGGGGTCGCTCCAGAGACCGTGCCATCACCGGCGGGTTGGGGGACAAAGCGGGTGTGACCCGCTCTGAAGCATACGTCCCTTCCGCTCCGCGAAGCCGCGAGCAACGGCCATAAGACCGTCTAAGTGCTGCGCTTCGTAGGGCGGCGGGCGCCAGTCTCAATCTGCGGCAAAGCGCGAGACGCGGGCGACCGTCACAATCGTGATATTCGGACTCGGTCGGTTCAGATCCCGGTGACAACCCCGCCTCGGTGGCGCGATGTACAATCCATCACGGCTCGGGTGCCGATGGCTGGCTCGGCTACAGTACGTCCGCTGCACCGCACTTCGCTCTCAACCTCCCGCACTTCTCGTGCTTGCGTACCAAGTAGCAAACTCCGAAGTGCGAATATGGGACACCGATCCCCTGTTGGAAGCTCTGCGGATGGACGGCCACCGTCATGCGGGTGGCCAGATGCGCCAGGTTGTCGCGGCACTGAGTGATCGCCTCAGCGCCGGTCGGTGCAGGGGCGGATCGAGTTCGGGCTCGGGGCCGGCGCCGTGAGTGTCCCGCCACTGAGGATGAAGTCGGTGCCTGAGCCACCCTCAGCATAGTCATGGGACCGATGCACTCTGGCAGTTTGCCAGAATCGAGGAAATGGTGCCGCATAGGTGCCTCCATGTTGCACCACACGGTACAATACTGGTGACACGCGGTGCGACACGACGGCCAGAGGTAACCCGTGTCCTCGTCAAGAGTTGGTGACGCAAGTGGCTTGAGGTACAGGAGTTAGCGAGGGCCACCGGATCACACTGTCGATCCGGTGGTTGCGGGTTCGAGTCCCGTCGTCCTCGCTGATGCAGACCGATGCGGGCCGGTGCTGAGAAGCGCCGGCCCCTGTCATTTCAAGGGGTTGCGTTAACTCGCCCCACACCCCGCCGACAATCCGAAGATTGCCAGATGATGCCGATTGGTGCCCTTCCGCGCCCCCTGTCACTACGCCCGGCACTACGCCCAAACGGATAGAGTTGTCCGCTTTCGGCCCCACGGTGCCAGTTATGCGAAGGGGGATTTCCGCCACGGTACTTGGCGTCGTCGGCACGAGGTTCGGCAACTTCTCCACGGCCCCGGTGAGGTCGTGTAAGCGGCGGTGCGAGTACCGGGCGGTGAGTTCCGGTTTCGAGTGTCCGGCGAGTTCTTGGAGCGTCCGCAGGTCGATTCCCGACCGGCCCCCAAGCGTCAGGTAGGAATGACGCAGGGAATGGAAGTCGGCGTATTCCGGCCCGTCCGGGCCTTCGGTGGCGTAGGCGATGCCGGCGGCGTTGAGGTCGATGCGGAGCATTTCCGCGCCCCGGTGGTCCCGCGCCCACGTCCCGCCCCAGATCGGCGCGCCGGCGGGCTTACCGTCGAGGTGCGGGCGGAGCGCGGCGGCCACATCGAACGGCAGCGGTTGCACCTTCAACCGGCGCGACTTGTTGAACCGGGCGGCCAGCGTCACGGTTGCGGCGTCCAGGTCGAAGTCGGCCGGCGTCAGGTTCGACAGCGCGGCGGCGCGGAACCCGGTCCCGGCGGCCACGAGGTACAGGAAGTACCGATCCGCGCCCGCAAGCCCCCGGTAGGTGCGAGCGCTGTCGCGGGCGGCGACGAACAGCCGGCCCAATTCGACCGCGTTCAGTTCCCGCCGCGCCCGTCGCACGTCCACGGCCGCGTTCACGAGCGAAAGGGAGTCGAGCGGGTTCGAGCCGAGCCGTTTCACCCTCACGAGCCAGCGGAAGAACCCGCGAACGGCGCGGATGTAGTGGTTGACCGTTTCCGGCGCGCACCCCTTTGCCTTGTTCGTCACGAGTGCTTCCACGGTCGAGCGCGGAAACGTGCGCGCTTTGCCGTTGCCGGTCGCGGGCAGTTCGAGGCGCTTCACTGAGGCGCGGACGGCGGTTCCGCTGATGCCGAGCAACTTCGCCACGTCGCCCGGTTTGAACGAGTCGCCGGCGGGGAGTTCGGCCGGCGCGCCGTCACGACGGAGCGCGCTCAACCACTCCGCGGCCTTCCCCGCGTCGGCGTCCAGTGGGAACACGAACCCGCACCCGGACAGCAGCGCGGTAACGCGGCCGGTGGTGAGCGCGACGTGATCGGCGGTGTTCGCCTTCGCTTCGAGGTGCCGGGCGTAATCCTTCAAGTGTTCGGCGAGCGGGCGGCGGATGTGTTCTTCGGCGGGATCGGAGTAGCCGCTGCGCTGGCGTTCGGACTTCCGCGCCTTCTCGCTGGCGAGTTGTTCCGTCGCCTTCAGGTCGGCGAACCCCTTGACGCGCTTCGGCTTGCCGTTGGCGTCGGGAACGTCGAAGTACCAGCGCTTCGACGGCTTGAGAATCTTCGCGCCGTCCCGCGTGAGTGCGTAGAGAACCGGCTTCCCGCGCTCCCTCATGCGGGCGTGCGGCTTGCCCTCGTGTTCGATGATGTCGGCGTCGGCGGGAAGCGGGCGGGTGCTGAACACTTTGTACGGCTTCGGCATGTCGGGCCTCGGTGAGAAGGTCGAACCCGGCCGCCGCTTCTCACGACGGCGAACCGGGCCGACCAAAGGCGCATGAACTATACCCGGTGGTCGCGCCGCGCGCCATGTCGGTGCGGTCGTTCTGGCGATTCCGATTCGATGTGTGCGCCCCGACGCGCACGAGCGGCGGCGGCGCACTGGTCCCATTCTGGGATAGGCGCACTCCCGTTAGCCGGTTGGGTGCGGGAAAGTGCGCCAAGCACGGCGCACCGGAGTGCGCCTAAGCGGTGCCGGTCGGATGCACGCGGTACGTTGACGGTCCCGCGTTCAGCCGGCCGCGCCGCGCCACTGTGACAAGCCCCTTTGCGGTGAGCTTGTCGAGGGCGACTTGAACACCGCGGCGCGACAGCCCGGCGCGTCGTGCGATGTCCGCTTGCCCGGTGCGGGCGGTGCCGGTCGCGGCCTTCGTGTCGCGGAACAGGATCAGCCAGACTTTCACTTCCGAGCCGGTCAGGTCGGCCAGCGCGCAGTCGGTGAAGGCGTTCAGCACGGCGAACCGTTCCGAGCGGGTTCGGCGCTTCGGCTTCGCGGTCGGCGCGGGCCGGGCGGGTTCCTCGTCCTCGTCGGCGCGGAACACGGCGTCCGGCGGGAGCGCCCCGCCGTGTTGCTCGTTCACTTCCTTCAACGTCAGCCGGCGCACGTCAGCCCCCCTTCGTCTTGTTGCTTCGCGGGCGGGCCGGTGTCGCGGCGTCGAACCCGTTCAACCCGGACGGAGCGGGGCGGAACGTCTGAGTGGTCGGGTCGAACGCGGTCACGATGTCGGCCACGGCCCCGTAACGGTTTTTCTCGCACGTCAGCGTGATCGTCGCGCCGTCGCCCGGCGCGAACAGGTAGGCGCTATCGCACCCGTACTCCAATTCCGAGCTTCCGCGGAAGCTCGCCAGGTTCAGCCCGGCGTAGGTCGAGCCGCCCGCGTTCTTCTGCCGCGCCACGGCCGACGCGACCAGCACGGCCGCGCCCGCGTCGCAGAACCGGCGGAGCACGGTTGCGGCGGTTTCGAGCTGTTCGCGCTTGTCCTTCGCGCCGTCGCCCACGGTGAAGCGCTGGATGTAGTCCAGGGCCAGCACGTTCGCCCCGAACGCGGTCCCGGCGGCGGCGACGTGTTCCAGGGCGAAGGGGGCGTTGAGGAACGCCAGCCGGCCGGCGACGGGTTCGAGCGCGGCCACGGCCGCCCGCACCCGGCCCAACTGATCCGGGGTCAGCGTGCGGTCGGCAATCGCGGTCAGTGGCACGGCGGCCAGCCGCGACGCGACGCGCTCCACGAGCAGCGCCGGAACCATCTCCACGTTCGCCACGAGCAGCCGCGCGGCCGGGTTCGTCCTCAGCAGGTCGATACCGACTTGCAGGATCGCGGCGGTCTTGCCCCCGCCGGGCGCGCCCCCGAACAGGATCAGACGGCCGGGGCGCACGTCGAGGGCGGTGAACGGCGCGAGCAGCGCGTAGCGCACGGGCGGTTCCCCGCGCTCTACGTCCGCAAACCACGAGCCGAACAGGTCCGCGCCAGTGGTGAAGGTCGGCGTCACGGCGCGCCCCCCTCGGTTCGGTCCGTCAGGCGCGCGGCGACCAGCGCGGGATAACAGGCGTGCACCGGTGTCCAGTGTCCGGCGCGGTGCCCGGCGACCAACGCGACCGCGAACACGGCCAGCGGTACGGCCCGTGCCGCCAGCACGTCGAAGTGATCCAGCGCCAGCCCCTCGTCGGCGACGTAGCGAAGGATCGGCCCCCATGTCGCCGGGTCCATGTGGTCAACGTCCTCGTGAGCCAATGCGAGTTCGAGCAGTTGCCGACCGTTGATGCTCGTCACGGCGTACCCCCTTCGTCTTGCCCGGTGCGCTGGCGGCGGGCGTGTTCGATGCCGCACGCAATCTGCCGGTCCACGTCCTTCGGCGCTAGCCCCACGTCGCGCCCCGGTTCGGTCAACAGTGCGCCCACGAGCGAAGGGGGCGCGCCCTGTTCGGCCAGCCACGCCGCGCAGCGGAACAACACGGTATGGCGCTCGCCCTCGTCCACGCCGAAGCGGAGCAGGTCGAGGACGTAGCGCGGGGCGCGGAGGTCGGGTGCGCCGGCGAAGTCGCGGCGAGTGGTGGCACGGGCCTCGGTGGCGCTGGCGGTCGCGACTTCGGCCGCGCGCCAGTCGTCTGCCAGCTTCGCCGGACACGAGCACACGGAAGGAATGCCGTCGCCCGCCGGGTGCTGCGCGTGTTCGCGGATGCGCTCCGCGCTCATCACGAACAGCGCTTCCGATGGAACGAGCCGCTTGAACAGCCCGGTTTTCGGATGGCGCGTGTTCGGCAGTCGGATGATGTGGGCGATGTCGTAGATGCTGGTGTCGATGCTCACGTCCGCGTCGGCGGCGAGCTTCTCCGCGAACGTCCGCGCCGTCCGCTGAAAGCCCACGGCCGGCGGCGGGTTGTGGGACAATTCGACCGCGACGTGAAACCCCTTGTTCCCGCTGAACCATACGGGCACGTCGCCAACCGTCTCCGGGTAGCGCTGATAGATCGCGGTCACGAGCCGCCGCGCGTCGTACAGCGCGCCGGCCGGGTCGGTGCGGTCGATGTCCAGCACGAGCCGGCGCGCCCAGCACGGCCCCGCGAACCCGGCGACGGACTGCCGGTTCGCGGCGTAGTGGGTTTGCATCTCCGCGCCGAAGGCGAAGTGCGACAGGTACGCTTCGCCGGTGGCGTCGCGGTCGATCATCGCGCCGTCGGCGTAAGCGGCGAGCAGGTCCGCGTGCCGCACGAGGGCGCGGGGAGAGGTCGGCGCGCCCGACACGAACGCGCCGACATTGAACGGCGTCGCGGTCACTTCGGCCCCCCTTCGCTCTGTCCGGGCAGCATGAAGCCGGCGGCCGGCGATTCGACCACGCGCACGAGGTCGATGCGCTTGATGTCGTTCCGTTCGATGCCGTCGTCCCCGCGCTGGAGCGCGACCACGAGCCGCACGAGGTACTCCCGGCCGGCTTCCGGGAACGGCGAGAGCAACGCGGCGGATGTGGTCAGCCCGAACGGGGCCAGGTCGCGTTTCGTGTAGTCGATGGCCTTCGCGCTGAACGTCCAGGTGCGAACGACGGTCTTCCCGACTTGCGGCCCCTCGGTCACTTCAAACTTCATCCGGTAGGCGTCCGCGCCGGCCTTCGTGCTACAGGCTTCGCCGCGCTGGACGCGGGCAGTGTAGATGCCGGGCGGGATCGGCTTGTACTCCGGCGCGGGCTTGGCGTCGTCGAATCCGCCGAACCCGGACGGCGGCTTGCCGTTGTTGGCGTCGTTGCAGGCGTTCGTGAAATCCATGATCGAAGCTCCGAAGGTGGCGACGTGCGCACCCACGGCAACGCGCCGGGGCCGCACTGGTCACGGTGGTTGGTCAGGTCCGGCGGGCGGCGCGGCGCGCGGCCCAGGTGTCGCGGTCGGGCGCGCCGGCGTCGAGCCACGCGCGAATCTCGTCGAGTCGCCAGACCACACGGCCGCCGATGCGGACGGGCGCGGGCAGCTTGCCGGCGGCGTCGTGCGTGCGGACGGTGCGCAGCCCGCAGCCGAGCAGCTTCGCCAGAGCCTTCGCGTCGGCCACGAGCGGCACGGGTTCTGCCGGTCGAGTGTCGGCGGGATGAACGCGAAGGGAAAGTACGTCAGCCACGACGCACCCCCTTCGCTTCGGTCGTGACAGGCGCGGAGAGTTGGTCGGCGGTGGTGAGATGTAGGCGCAGCCGAACGGCCAAGCGAAGCAGACGGCGGAGCAGCCGCGCCCGTTCGTCGGCAACGTCGATTGCGGCCCGGATGTCGTCCGGGTCGGGAAGCAGAATCGGCGGGGACGGTGGTAGCGCGGTCGGTGTCATGCGGGCCTCCGGGGTTCGGATGCCCTATTAGACGCGCCGGCCGTGTGAGCGCGTGTGAATCACATGTGAGCGCTCACACGCCCTCACGCGCGCTCACACGGAACAAGTGCGGTCCCGGTCGAGGTAATCGCGTACCCGTCTTTCGTCCTGTCGATGTAGTTCCAGCTTTGCAGTTCGCCGAAGTGATGCCGCAGTGTTCCAGACGTGTAGCCAGCTTTCTTCGCGATGCCCTCACTTTGTAAGCGCTCTGTTGACTTGTTCAGCACGGTGAGAATTGCCCGCTTCGCGTCCCCCAAGTCGGTCCAGCCCGGCACGGCCCCGGTAGGCGGCTTCTCCTCTTCGCCTTGCGGCTTCGCGGCGGGCGACGAGCCGGCGAAGGGTTCGAGGGTCGTGATTGCGTTCCGCAAGCGCACTCGTTCCTGCCTGAGCAGTGTCCCATCGTCGCACCGGATCGCTTCAAACGTGCGCCCCGTATCGTTGGTCATCGACGTGACGAGGCCCACATGACGCGCGAATAGTTCTTCGAGCGTGTCGCGGGCCTCGCTGTTGATGTAGCTGCTTTCCCGAATCAACACCGGCAATCCAGTCCCGTCAGGCAAGCCCATCGAATCGACTGAAACATTTGGCAGCGAGCTGCCCGGTACGCAGAACGCACGTCGAAACTCGTCGAAGGTGTTACTTACCTTCGACAACAGCGGGTTAACTGGCTCAAACGCTCGAAGCCAGTTCCGTAGAGCGTTCAGGACGCGGGCTACGTCGGCAGCGGTTTGCAGCGGTTGGGGCACGATGCCGTGCGGGGTAATAGAGTGAGCGGGCGATTGTGTTCCCATACTGCCCAGTTCCTCGTTGTCGTTCGCTTCCAGCCGGTCCATAGCCGCTTCGAGTGACAGCGCTTCAGCAGCTTCGACCGTTAGCCGGTGAACTCGAATCAGGTCGCCCAGAACGCGGCGCGCCGTCCCGATGGTCAACTCCGCCCCATAGTTTGCCAGGACGTAACCGCGCACACGGTCAATCGCCGGTGTCGCCCGAAAGCAGCGCTGGTAGTAGTCGGCGTTCGCGTCTCGCCCGCCCCGATGGTGCGCCTTCTCGAAGGCGTCAGCGGATTCGATAGCCGCCGTCATCTGTTCGTAGAAGTCCGCGAAGACGGTCAGATTGTGGATAAGCCCGCTAACGGTCATCTCCCGCGACGGCTGCGGTTCCGAAGGCGGCCCTTCTGCGAACTTGAACACCGGTTCGGGAATGGTGAACGGTGAAGGGCGTTCAACAGACGCGGTGCTAGGTTGTGGCACGACGGGCCGGTGGTTCAGTGGGTGGCGGACAGAGGCCGCACCCCAACCCGTAGCAGCCTGTGACGTGATCGCGTCGGTGGTTGTCTTGTCGAGGGCCAGCGCGATGCCACGCAACTGCCTTTCCAACGCCCGCCAGCGCTGTTGCACGTCGTTGAGGTTGAACCCCTGTCCCAGTTCAAGCACTTCCGCAGCGATGTCGGTGCGGCCGGCGTCTACCAGTGCGGCGGCCAACCCATCCGCGCATTCCGCGCGCGACGGCGAACGAGGCGGGTTGGCGGTCGGCGGGGTGCCGCCCATCGCGGCATCGACTTCGGCGGCGAGCTGGCGGGCGTCGGCGGTCAGTGCCGCACCGAACTGTGCAACCAAGCGGCGGAAACAATCGGCGCGGGCGGACGTTTCCCGTTCGGGAGACGACGGCTGAGACATGTGTTGTACTCACGGCATCGGATCGGTCGGTCGGGGCCGGCGGTGAGTACGTCGCCCGCCCCGACCAACCGCGTTGAGCCGTCCGGTTCGCGGGCCGGACTGCTACCCGATTGGGTGAAGTGTACACACTGTCACGTTGCGAATGAAAGCCCGGTTGAGCGCGGCGTCCGGGCCTTTTTTGGATTTCGCACCGAAATGTGCGAAGCGGTGCCTGCGGTACTCTCGCGCGTCTGTGAGCCGCTATACCCCTTCCCTGGTCGGCCGGGCCTGTACGTCGTGGCGGTTCGTGCGGGCGCAGTCCTTTGATGGTGAGGGTTCTGGGCGGTGCCCGCGACAGCCTTTTTCAGGTGTCCGCTTTTGGAATGTTAGCATTCGCCAGCATTCGCGCCGCCGTTGCCTGTCGTCGTTGGGGTCAGCGCAAGCGCTCGCACCTCGACGACAACCCGCCAGAGCATGTAGCCGGGCGTAGTTGAGCGTTCACGCGGCGTCCGCCGGTTTCAGCCACAGTCGCGCCGGCGGGGCGTGCCGGAACAGGTCCGGTTGCGCTGCGAGATCGGGCACGATCTTCGGGAACAGGTAACATGACCATCCCCCATAGTAACGCGAACACTTCGGCCGCGTCCGCGAGCAGCAGCCGGGCGAGCGTTTCGTCGAAGTGGTTGAAGACGTGCCGGCCGGATACCTCGAACCCGCTCCGTATCAGGTCCGCGGACGGGTGCGCCATCGCGTGTAGCCGCTTCCACATCGCGCCGAAGTGGGTGCGCAGGCTTTCCGATGTCCCTGCGACGAGGAACTGAACGGCGGTATCGGTCAGCTTTGCCCCCGACATTTCACGGTCACGCTCGCGAGCCTGATACCAGTTCAATTTCTCGGCGCTCGTCGCGCCCGGGTAGTCGGTCGCGTTGGGGCAGAGTTTAGCGTACAGGTCGATACTGAAGGCGCGAACCATCTTCTCCGCCAGGACGCGCATCGTTCGGCCGGCTTCGGGATAGCGTGCGTGTAGAAAGTCGAGTTGCAGGGCCCAAACGTCTTTCACCAATGACGGAAGAAACAGCCCGACGAGAGAGGTTGCGAACGCCGTGTCGCCATACCGATTTTCTACGGCGACGGACAGTTCGATTGCGTCGGTTGTGAGCGCCTCAAACGCGAGTGCCTCATCCTCACCCAGAACAACGACGGTCTGGTTGCGGGTGTTATGGTGATCGTCGTGGAATTGCGTGAGGAAAGCAGCTACTCGGTTGCTCATGGCCAGCCTCGGAACGTGTGCGGTGTCCTGATGAACATTGACGGACACGACGCGCCAAAGCGAGGTTCGCAGGAAGGGAACTGCACGATTCAACCGGGTGGGAGGCATCCGTGGCGGGTCGGTGCCTCGGCGCGAGCTGGCGATCACTTCACCTTCTTCATCGCTACGTACCGCTTCTTCAATGCGACAACTTCGGCATCGGTCAGTCCAGCGAGTTGGAAGAACACTTCGTCGAGGAAGTCCTGGAACGGTTGCGCGGCGGCGCACAGGTCCGACCGATCGGACCGTAACATCGGGCTGCGGTTCGTCTCGGCGTCGATGATCCGGTCCACGGCCGCGACCACCACATCTTGCACGGTCGGGCTGAACGGGGCGGTCTTCAGGAGCGGGGCGACGACTGCGAGCGCGTCCGCCGGCTTCTTGGCAGCCAGCGCAGCGATTGCCTGTTTTGCAGTGCCGCGTTCGGCGTCGGTTGCACTCGCGCGGAACGACGGACAGGGGAGGATGTTGAACTGGTACTCGTTGACTTGCGCGTTGCTGCTTCCGAGACGGAAGTACCAATCCGAGAACAGACTGTTGAGGAGTGCGAGGACAAACCGAAGGGGCAGCTTTGTAGATTCTGCCGTGACGTAGCTGATGGACTCCATGCAGAACTGACCCAGGGGAATCTCAGCGGCGATGAGACGGCGAAAGTTATTCTGTGGTGCCTTGCGTTGAAACCCGACGCGCAGGAGAGAGGAAGCAAACGCCTTTGTGTCTTTACTCTTCCCGGCTTGGAATGCCTTTACGTCCAGATACAACGACTCTCCTTGCGAAGCATCGCGGATCACATACTGGCATACGTTCGCGCCTCGGAGCACGAGAGGGCCAGTAGTCGTGTTGTGCGAGAGGCACTTGTCCTTCTCATTCGTTTCGTTCACTTCACCCTGATACGATTTGCAGAGTGTGCCGAGCCGAACCATCTGTCCGGACTTCATGATCCTCACGGCCAAGTCCCAGTCGGCTTGCCCGCAACTCACGATGGTGAAGTTGTTTGGGTCGTAGAGGGGAATATCCGCGGTCGTCAGAGTCAGGTCGCCCAGCGCCGTCTCCTCAATAACGTTCGCGCTCCAGAGACGAGAGCGAAACGGGCGGTTGTGGGTGCGCTGTGTGTTCTTAACGTAGCTAAAGACTGTTGTGGAGAGCTTCGCATCATAGAACACCCGCTTGTTCGGGTTGTCCTTGTGTGGGAATCCTTCTACAACGGCGAACTCGCCAAGATTGACCATATGCCGGCGCAGGTCCGCGGCTTGATCGTCGCCCAGCAGCGGCATGGGCACGATGAACCCGAACCGGCCGCCGTCCTTCAGCACGTCGAGGCTTCGGCAGATGAACAACTTGTATAGGTTCTGCTTGCCGCGGATCGCCGGTGCGTACTGCGTTTCATTGTCTACGAACGTTTTCAGGTTGGTCGGATCGATACCGGATTCCCTCTCCGACAACACTTCATATGGCGGGTTCCCAATGATCGCGTCGAACCCGCCATCGACCCGCACGCCGTTCGCGTCGCAGAACACCTCCGGGAACGCTAAATCCCAGTGGAAGGAGTTCAGTGTCGAACGCGCGAACGCTGCCGGTATACGAAACCAGTCTTCTTCGGTTAGCGGTTTGAACGTACCTGGCTTGTCCACGTTCTTCGCTGCGTTGCTGTAGTTGTCCTCGCTCACTTCCCGGCCCGTGGCGTGCGCAACCCACACATCGGCCAATCGCAAGAAGGGTTCAACAACCTTCTGGTACGCGCTGAAGTGCTTCCCCTTCTCCTTCACGTCCTGAATGGTATCGGAAGGTAGGTCGCGGATTCTGGCGAGCGGGTCGAGGAGAGCCGGGAGTTTGCGACTGAACGCGCTCGTGAACGCTTTGTTCTTCTGGTCTTCCGCGTCGTGCAGTGAACCGAGGCGCACGAGCCGCGCCCCGATTAAACTGTTGCCGTGCTTCAAATGATGGTCGAGGAACGTGAGCGGCCGATCCTTCGCAACGGTTTCGAGCCAAAGTGCGAGCCGCGCCAGATCGACGGCAAGCGGATTCACGTCCACGCCGTAGAGACAATTCTCAATCACGCGACGCTTCCAGAAAGAAAGGGCGTCGTCGGCAGTTCCGGTTTCTGGACCGGGAGGGGTGTACGGGTTCGTCGCGATCTGCTCCGCGAGGTACTGACACGCGGAAAGTAAGAAGTGCCCCGATCCCATCGCCGGGTCGAGAACGCGAAGTTTCAGGAACCGGTTCGGGAACTCGTCGTAGAGCTTCTCCAACTCCGCTTCGGACGCCGTTGCGATCTCCTTCTCGATGCCCTCGGTTATCTCGTTGCAGATGGGATCGACGGTTTGACGGATGATGTGGTTAACGATGTTGTCCGGCGTGTAGTAACTCCCGAAGTTGCGGCGCTCGTCCTTGTTCTTCACGAGGTAGACCGAGCCGGGGCCATACTCGATAGTTGTCGCCGTGAAACCTTCTGGCTTCGGGTCCGTTTCCGCGACGTACTTCTCTTCAACCAAACCCTTGTTCCGGCGCATGTACACGATCATTTTGACCGCGGCGCGAACCGGGTGGTGTTCGAGTAGCCCTTCGTAGATGCCGCCCAGGTGCTGAAGCGCGAGGTCGCGGTAATCGACGGGCATGAGGCCGAATGCCGGGTGCGCCGGGTCAAGCGCGCGGCTTAGGTTGTCGATCACGCTGGCGAGATGCCAGTCGGAGAGCTTATTCTCCGCGAGGAACGGGTGAGCCGCCGTGTCGAACAAACCGCCGTTGTACGCGGGCACCTTGTACGATCCGTGGCCGCGGTCGATGAGGTCAAACAGGTTAATGAGGTCGTTCCAAAGCCCCGTATCCGTGCGCTTGTAGTCGGGTTGACCGAACTTCACACCGTCAAGCCGGGCGGCGATCTCATCGCGCTGCTTTCCGAGCGAGCGGTTGTTCGTGTATGTGGGGTTCACCTTGTATGGGAGTAAGCGGCGATCTTCGGCGAAGAGAATGAAGAGCAGTCGGCACAAGAGGGTGAACCCGTTCTCCCGACATTTGCCGAGGTCCGCGTCTGGGTCCAGCTCAGGGCTTACGCACTATCTTTATCTGTAATTCCTTGCAGTACCGTCAGTAGGTAGTCGTCGTCCCACCCGGCTCTCATGCGTCGGGTTCGGATGCTCCCCTTCGTCCCGGCGCGTTTCAGCAGCGATAACGCTACGCGCCG
>SXHE01000695.1 GCA_005773755.1 Planctomycetia bacterium | reverse complement strand
CCCACTTCTGCCCTCCGCCCTTGCCCACAACGCGGGCGGCGCGGATAATCGCGTGCATCGGCCCCTTCACACCGCGGGTGACAGCCCATGTGGATCGCGGATCAGCTTTCGGCGTCGCTGCAGCAGGCGCTACAGCTCCTCTCCCAGGGGAAAGCGGGCGAGGCGGAGATGGTGGTCAAGAAGGCCGCGATGGAAGCGAAGGCGAAGCACGGCTCCGGCTCGCACCCGCTGGCGGTGGCCTACGCGGACATCGGCCGGTTGCACCTGCGCATGGGCGAGTTCCAGAAGGCGGCGCTCGAGTTCCAGCACGCGAGCAAAGGGCCGATGCCGCCGGAGGCCGACGCCCGCCGCGACCGGCTCGGGTTCATGTACGGGTTCGCCGAAGCGCTCGTCGGGCTGACCAAGTACGACGAGTCCGAGAAGGTGCTGCGCCAGTGCGTGACGTTCGCCAAGAGCCTGCACGGGCCGACCAGCGCGAGTGCCGCCGCCGCGAACGCGCCGCTGGCCGACACGCTCCTGAAGGCCGGCAAGACGACCGACGCGATGGCCGTGGCGCAGGAATCCTACGACGCGCTCTGGGCGCTGGGCGACCCGCTCATCACGAACGTGATCCCGGTGCGGGCCGAGGCACTGAAGGCCGCGGGCAAGGCCGACAACCCGTTCACCGATCTGGCCGACCTGCCCGACGAACTGGTGACGCGGACCGTGGCCGGGGGGTTCGCGCGGTCGCCGGCCGGCGAACCGGGGCGCGTGCGCGCGGTGCTCGCGGACCTGCTCGCGTTCACCGACAAGAAGTTCGGCGACGGGCACGCCCTCACCTGCGACGCGCTCGCCGCGGTCGCGCACCACGAGGGCCGGCAGGGGGACCGGGGCGACCCGACCGTGCGCCGCGCCGCCGTGCGCCGGTCCGTGTGGTCGTACCTCGTGCGCCGGATGCCCGGCGGGCTGCTCTCGAACCTGGAGATCGGGTTCGAACCGGACGGCGCGCTGCACCTGGTCCCGCACCTGACCCGCGAGCCGAGCGCGAGCGAGGCGGCCCAACTCGAAGCCGCGCTGACCCAAGCCGTGGACGACCTGTACGCCCGCCCCGCGACGAAGGCATAGGTATCCCATGCGATTCGCTCTCTGCTTCTGCGCGGCGCTGGTCGCCGCGCCGGTCGCGCGCGCCCAAGACCCCAAGGGCGGCGCGCACCCGCGTCGGCTGCTGGTCGTGCAGGTCGCGGACTACGTCTATCTGAACCCCCTCACGCACGGCGCTCCCACGGGCACCGACCGCACCCGCGAGGCCGCGACCCGTCTCGCCGTCGGCCTGCGTGTGCCGGTCACGAAGGACAACGATCAACTCTTCGTGCTCTCCGACCGACTCGCGACCGACCCGCACCTGCCCACAAGGGACACGCTCGCGAAGGCCCTCGACGGGTTCTGCTCGACCGCGCGGGCGCAGGATCGCGTGGTGATCTTCTTCGGCGCGCACGCCGTCGAGAAGGACGGCAAAGCGTTCCTCGTTCCCATCGACGGCGACCCGACCGCGCCCGCCACGCTGCTCCCGGTCGCGGACGTGTACGACGCGCTCAAAGGTCTGAAGGTCGCGCAGAAGGTGGTGATCTGGGACGTGTGCCGACGGAACCCGGACCGCGTGCGCGGCCGCGCCGACACCGGACCGATGACCGAGGTGCTGTTCAAGGCGCTCTCCGCCGCGCCCGACGGTGTGCAGGTGGTCGTGACCTGTTCGCCCGGCGAGCGGGCGCTGGAGTCGTTCCCGCGAGCCGCGACCGTGCCGCTCACCGGCAGCGCGTACTTCGACGCGCTCGCACAGGCCGCGACCGACCTTCGGACCGCAAATCCGAAAGCCGCTCCCGGCGACACGATCCCGGTCGAAGCGCTGCACAAGGCCGTGACCGGGGCGCTCAAGGGGCAGAAGCCGGCGCTCGCGGGCGACGTGCCGCGTGCGCCGGCCGCGTGCGACGCGGAGGAGCCGGCCGCGAAGCGGTTCCTGCTTCCCGCCGAGCCGAAGCCCCTGCTCGACGTGAAGGCGATCTTCGACGAGCTGGCGATGCCGCAGTTCGTGGAGGGCGACCGCGCCCCGCTCGCGCGGCTCCCGTTCACCGAGGCCGCGCTGAAGGGATACGCGGCCGACGTTTCGACCGACGAGGTTCTGAAGAACGCGGACAAGTACCCGCTGCGCGCCGCGACGCTCCAAGCGCTCGCGACCGTGCGCAACGCCTGGCGGCTCGACGGCAAGGAGCAGAGGGCGGTGGCCGTGCTGAGCGCCCCGATCGGCAACCTCACCAAGCGGTCCGTGAGCACCGCGCAAGAACTGGTCGCGCTCGCGATCATCGAACTGGAACTGGCCCTGGAACGCCTGGAAGCGGTCGGGGACAAGCGCGCGGCCGAACCCAAGCGGTGGCAGGCTCACTACGACTACGTGCTGGCCGAGGTGCGCCTGCGGCTGGTAATTCTGAACGAGTACAACCGTGCCCTGGCCCACGTCCGCACCGAAAGCCTACCCGACCTGCCCCCCAACAGCCCCGGTTGGCGGCTCATCCCGTCCGAGAAACTCGAAGGGAAGAAGGACGCGAAGGCGATGTTCGCGGCGGCAACGGACGCCTTCAAGCAACTGGCGGTAGACCACAAGGGCACGCCCTGGGAAGTGCTCGCGCGCCGCGCGCAGGTCACCCAACCTGGCGCGCGCTGGGAACCGATCGCCCCGCCAAAGGCGGAGGGGAAGTAGGGCCGCGAACAGGACCAACGACACCGCCCGCAGCGAAAGCCGCGGGCGGTTGTCGTTGGTGGGCATGCACGTTCAACCGACTCTGCCGGACGTGTTCGGAGTTCAGCGGCTCTTGGAATACATGTAGAGGGCCATTCCCGCGATGGTTCCCCCCTTGAGGAGTGCCAACTTCTTTTCTTGGCTCCGGAAGTTCTCGTTCATGTACTTGACGCCGAAGCTGGGGTTCGTTCCGTTCTCGTCAACTTATAGCACGCCCGAAACCGTGTACTGGTTGGCCCTGTTGAAACTCCCGTTGAAGTTCACATCCACCTCGACGGTGAGTTGTTTCGTAACGGGATCGTACTTCACCCCCTCCGTCGCGGACCGTTGTGCTGAAATCTCGCCCCCCCAATGCTGTTCATGACCGTCATTCCTGCTTTGTCCGCGTAGCGGCGAGCATCGGCGAGTTGCTGAGGGGTCGGATCTGTTGACGGCGGCGGGGCCGGGGGCGGGTTGAAGTGATCCATGTACGGCTTGTTCATACACTTTGTGGCGAAGCGCGGCGACGTGCCATCCTCTTTGACGGTGAGAGTGCCCCCGACTTCGAACAGGGTGGTGCCGCCCGGCGGCCCGGAAAAGGTCACCTCCATTTCGATATAGGTGTTAGAAGTTGTTTCACAACCCCACCACTAATGGCGAATCTCTGAGCTCGACTGATGCCGATTCTGTGACCGTCCGTGGTGAGGTAGCATGAGGGTTGCTGAAACTCCCATGGCTCTCGCCCACGGACGGCCGCCATGATTTTACCACCCGAAGCACACGCGTTG
>SXHE01000069.1 GCA_005773755.1 Planctomycetia bacterium | reverse complement strand
TAGCCCAGGGTGGAGCGAGTCTTCGAGCGCAACCCTGGGTCACGAGGGCCACAAGAGATCGAAGCCCCGAAGGGGCGGCAGAACCCCGCTGTCGCCCCTTCGGGGCTTGGTGTTTCTCCTCACGTAGTTCCCAGGGTTGCGCTCGAAGACTCGCTCCACCCTGGGCTATTCTCGGTCGCCCCTTCGGGGCTGAAAGCACCTTCCCAACTCCGTAACTCCTAAACGTAACAGGCATCACCAGCGCGCGAG
This sequence comes from Planctomycetia bacterium, assembly GCA_005773755.1. GTDB lineage: Bacteria > Planctomycetota > Planctomycetia > Gemmatales > Gemmataceae > Gemmata. The sequence goes on along the minus strand of SXHE01000069.1, from coordinate 3,913 downwards.
CGGCGCGCGCTCTCCCTTACTTCTTGCGTTTGCCCTTCGTCTTCGCCTGGGCCTTGATCTCTTTGAGCGTCAGCGCGCCGTTCGAGCGCAGGAACGCGGCCATCTCGGTGTGCCCGCAGTCTTCGGCGACCGAGAGCGGCGCTTGGTCAGCGAAATGCACGTTCACGTCGGCCCCGTACTGCACCAAGAGTCGGACGATGTCGAGGCGGTTGTCCTCAACCGCTTGCACCAGTGCGAAGTTCCGCGTCTCGCCGGTGGATAGCAGCAGGCAATTCGACTTGGCCCCGTTCTCCAACAGCCACTTCACAACTGCGAGGTGCCCTTCGAAAGTGGCATTCCAGATCGGGCCTTCTGGCGGTTCGGGATACCCCGGATGCTTGGTCGCGTTCACATCCATTCCCAACGCGACGAGGCGCTTAACGCAGTTCAGCGAGCCGCACTGTGCGGCGTAATGAAGAATGGTACCTACACCGAATCCCTGTTTGAGAAGTGCGGAGTTCGCGCGGAGCAGGCGCTCGACTTCATCGGCATTGTCCTGTTCAATCGCGAGAGTAATCGCGGGGCGCTGCTTTCCCACAGTCGTCTCCTCCTCTGTAGTTACGCGATCACTTCCTTGATCGGCGCGCCGTGGTCGATGTCGAGCCGCTTGCGTCCGGGGATCTCCAGCTTGCGCGAGTCTAGCCCCAACTGGTGCAGGATGGTGGCGTGAACGTCGGTGACGTAGTGGCGGTTGTCGGTGGCGTGGAAGCCGATCTCGTCGGTCGCGCCGTGGACGACGCCGCCCTTCAGCCCGCCGCCGGCCATCCACACGCTGAACCCGTAGATGTGGTGGTCGCGGCCGTCGCTGCCCTGACTGCCCGGCGTGCGGCCGAACTCCGAACAGAACACCACGAGCGTGTCTTTCAGGAGGCCGGTGCGCTTCAGGTCTTTGAGCAACCCGCCGATGGGCTGATCCACCGCGAGGCAGTTCTTCGAGTGGTTAGCTTTCAGTCCGCCGTGCGCGTCCCACACGCCCGCGCCGCCGGCCCCGTGCTGAATCTGAATGAAGCGCACCCCGCGTTCCACCAGCCGGCGCGACGCGAGCAACTGCTGACCGAACGCGCGCGTTTCGGCGCGGTCGATGCCGTAGAGTTTCTGCGTCTCGGCCGTCTCCTTGCCGAAGTCGAGCACTTCGGGGAGCGACTTCTGCATCCGGAACGCCAGCTCGTAGCTCTTGATGCGGGCGTCGAGCGCCGGGTCGTGGGGGTAGTCCTTCTCGCGCAGCTTGTTGAGTTTGCCGGACAGCGTGAACCCGGCCTTCTGCTCCGCCGGCGTGACGGCGATTTCCGGCTTGCCGTAGTCGAGCGGGTTCGCGGGGTCGACGCGCATCGGCACCGCGTCGTGGGCCGGGCCGAGATAGTGGCCGTCCTTGATGTTCCAGTACTCGCGGTTGCCCATGCTGATGAACTGCGGCAGGTTCTCGTTGAGCGTGCCGAGGCCGTAGTGGACCCACGCGCCGAGCGTCGGGTACTCGCCGTCGAGCATGTGCCGGCCGGTGTGGAACTGGGTCTGCGCCCCGTGGTTGTCGTCCGTCGTCCACATCGACCGGATCAGCGCGATGTCGTCGATGCACGAGCCGGTGTGCGGCAGCCAGTCGCTGACCTCGATGCCGCTCTTGCCGTACTTCTTGAACCCGACCTGGAGCGGGTACAGCTTGTTGCGCTGCTGGCCGTTGGCGTCGTTGATGACCGTGACGCGCGCGAGTGCCAGCTTCTCCGGGTCTTGGGCGTCGGGCACCGGCCCTTCCTTGATGGTCTTCCCCGCGAACTTGGTCAGCGCCGGCTTCGGGTCGAACGTCTCCATGTGCGAGACGCCGCCGTTCATAAACAGCCAGATCACGCTCTTGGCTTTGGGCGCGAAGTGCGGCTTGCCGTCCGGCAACGACCACTTCGCGTCAGCGGAGTAGCCGTCCTTGTGGAGCATGGCCGCAAGCGCGAGGCCGGCGAAATCGCGACGATTCATACTGCACCCGGACGAAGGCAGGAGAGTGCTAACCGACTGGCTATCCTAACGCATGAGAGAAGAATCTGCCCCATTGTTTCCGCTCGCGTCTCGGCACACAATACTCACGCTATCCACTCGCTTACCACTCGCGCCCTCGGAGCTTCACCATGCTGCCGCGTGTCCCGCTGTCCGCCGTGCTCGGCGGGCTGTGTTTGTTGCTCGTTTCACCGACCGGCGCGGTCGAGGTGGCCCCGGCCCCTCGCGCCGTCGCCGCACCCGCCGAAACCGACCGCGCGCTGATCGCCGAGATCAAGGCCCGCTCCGAACTGATGAAGAACCTGGAACACCTCTCCGACCGCATCGGCGGGCGGCTCACCGGCTCCGCGAACCTGGAGAAGGCCAACAAGTGGACCGCGGAGAAGATGAAGGCCTACGGCCTGGAGAACGTGCGGCTGGAACCGTGGGAGATCCCCTACGGCTGGGAGCGCGGCAAGGCCGAGATGAAGCTGGTCGAGCCGAACACCGGGCGCACGCTGCTGATCGCCTCGCGCGGCTGGACCACCGGCACGAAGGGCAAGGTGACCGGCGACGTGGTGCTGCTCAAGGCCCGCAGCAAGGCCGAGCTTCAGGCGTACAAGGGCAAACTCAAGAACGCGACCGTGCTGCTGTCGCCGCCCACGAACGTGAAGCCGGTCACCGACCTGAGCTACCTCGAACCCGCGCCCAAGAAGGTCGATCCCAAGAAAGAGGAGCCGAAGAAAGAGGAGCCGAAGAAGGGGTCTAAGATCGACGAGGCGTACAGCGACATCGGCGGCGGGTCGTGGCTGCGCGACGAACTGCAACCGGGGGCCGCGTTCCTGACGGAAGTGTTCGCGTTCCTCAAGGAGGAAGGGGCCGCGTGCGAGGTGACCGATTCGCCCAAGCCGCACGGCCTGCTCGTCACCACCGGGGGCTGGGGCAACCGCGACCGCGCCACCGCCGAGAGCGGCGTGCCGCGCGTGTTCATGGCCCACGAGCACTACCACCTGCTGTTCCGGCTGGCCTCGCGCGAGAAGGAACCCGTTCCGCGCGTGGAAGTGGAGATCAGCAACAAGTTCGTTCCCGGCCCGGTCGAGGTGTACAACACCATCGGGGAGGTCCGCGGGAGCGAGAAGCCGGACGAGATCGTCGTGGTCGGCGCGCACCTGGACTCGTGGGAACTCGCCAGCGGCACCACCGACAACGGCACCGGGAGCTGCGTCGTGCTCGAAGTGGCGCGCGCCGTCGCGGCGCGGGCGAAAAACGGCCAGCGCCCCAAGCGGACGATCCGGTTCTGCCTGTTCACCGGCGAGGAGCAGGGGTTGCACGGCTCGCGCAAGTACGTCGATAAGTACAAGGCCGACCTGTCGAAGCACTCCGTCGCGCTGGTTCACGACACCGGCACCGGGAAGGTGACGGGCTTCGGCTTGCAGGGCCGCACCGGGCTGTTGAAGCTGCTCGAACCGGAACTCGAATCGCTCAAGGGCGTGGACGGCTGGAAGGGGCTGGACACCGGGCGGCTCCGCGGCACCGACCACGAGGCCTTCGAGGCGCAAGGCGTCCCCGGCTTCGCGTGCCGACAGGACACCGACGAGTACCGGCTCACCCACCACACGCAATCGGACACGTTCGACAAAGCGAAGGAGCCGAACCTGATCCAGGGCGCTCAGGTGATGGCCGTGACCGCGGTGCGCATCGCCAACCTGCCGGACCTGCTCCCGCGTAAGTGAAGCCGAACCCGGGCGAATCGTCACCCCGCGCGGTCAGAAGCGAGGTGATGCACTTCTACGAGCCGGAAGCGTAAGCGAGGGATGAGCTGGTCCGTCACTTACACTTCCGGCTCGTCTCAAACGTCCTACTCGTGACCGCTCGTGGTATCACCGCGCGGCGCGGGCGCTTTTCTCCCCTTGAC
>SXHE01000068.1 GCA_005773755.1 Planctomycetia bacterium | reverse complement strand
GCGCATCGACCTGCTCGGCATCAAGAAGGAAGACCTACCGGGCGTGTGGGCCGACCTCGGAATGCCCAGCGGCCACGCCTACACGAAGGCGCTGCGCACCGTGAAAACGTGCGTCGGCACCGAGTTCTGCCGCTACGGAACCAACGACAGCACCGGCCTGGGCATCGACCTCGAAAAGCGGTTCCTGGGCTTCGAGTTCCCGGCAAAGGTGAAGCTGGCCGTGAGCGGGTGCCCGCGCAACTGCGCCGAATCGACCGTGAAGGATGTGGGCGTGATCGCCACCGAGGGCGGCGAGTGGGAAGTGAGCGTGGGCGGCGCGGCCGGGGCGCACGTCCGCAAGACGGACGTGCTGTGTCGCGTGAAGACGAAAGAGGAAGCGCTCCGCGTGATCGGCCGGTTCCTCATCTACTACCGCGACAACGCGAAGTGGCTCGAACGCACTTACGACTTCGCCCCGCGCGTCGGCATCGAGAAGCTGCGCGAGATCATCGTCGAGGACTCGCTCGGTATCGGCACGCAGTTGGACGCGGAAGTGGAGAAGACCATCGCGGCCTACGTCGATCCGTGGCTGGAGCGCGACAAACCGGTGTACGCCGGCCAGTTTGAGGAAACGAAGCGCGTGCCTTTGCCGCTGCTGTGATTTCGTGGCGCGAGACGAGGAACCACATGACCACAACCACAACCGCACCGCGCATCGCCCTCTGCACGCTCGACGAGATCGCCGTCGGCCTCGGCCGCGCGTTCGACGTGGGCGGGCGCGAGATCGCCGTGTTTCGCACGCGCGACGGCCGCGCGCTCGCGGTGGACGGCAAGTGCCCGCACAAGGGCGGCCCGCTCGCCGACGGCATGTTGATCGGCGAGCAGGTCGTGTGCCCGCTGCACGCCTTCCGCTTCGACGGCACCAGCGGCGCGTGCGATCAGGAGAGCGTCTGCGCGATCGAAGCGTACCCGGTTGAGGTGCGCGACGGAACCGTCTACATCACGGTGCCGAGCGCGTGAGTGCGATCCCGCCAACCCCGCTCGGCACGCTGCCGCCGCAGGCGCTCGGCGTCCGCACGCACTGCCCGTACTGCGCGTTCCAGTGCGGCATGTTGATGGGCGAAGACCTGGGCGGCGGGCTGCCGCGCATTACCGGCGACCCGAACTTCCCGGTCAACAACGGCCAACTCTGCATCAAAGGCTGGACCGCCGCGACGCTCCTCGATCACCCGCGCCGCGTGACAAGCCCGCAGCTCCGCGAGCGCGGCGAGTGGCGCGACGCGCGCTGGGAGGAAGCACTCGACGTTGTCGCGGAGAAGGTACTGGCGATTCGCGCGCGGCACGGCGCGGACGCGAACGGCGTGTTCGGCTCCGGCGCGCTGACCAACGAGAAGGCGTACCTGCTCGGCAAGTTCGCCCGCGTCGCGCTCGGCACCGCGAACATCGACTACAACGGCCGGTTCTGCATGTCGAGCGCCGCGGCGGCCTCGAACCGCGCGTTCGGCATCGACCGCGGGCTGCCGTTCCCGGTCGCGGACCTCGCGCACGCGGAAGTGATTCTGCTCGTCGGGGCGAACAGCGCGGACACGCTGCCGCCGATCATGCAGTGGTTCGACAAGCAGAAGGCGAGTGGGGGGCGGCTCATCGTCGCCGATCCGCGCCGCACGCCGACCGCGCGCGGCGCGGACCTGTTCCTGCAACTCACGCCGGGCACCGACCTCGCGCTCGCCAACGGACTGCTGTACGTCGCCATCGAGGAAAAGCTGACCGACGCGCGGTACATCGCGGACCGCACGTCAGGCTTCGACAACGTGCGGGCGGTCGCGCTCCAGTACCACCCGGCCCGCGTCGAGCGGTTAACGGGCATCGCGGAAGCGCAACTGCGGCAAGCGGCGCGGTGGCTCGCGACCGCGCGAAGTTCGATGATCCTCACCGGGCGCGGCACGGAGCAGCACAGCAAGGGCGTCGATAGCGTTCACGCCTGGATCAACCTCGCGCTCGCGCTCGGCAAAGTGGGCGCACCGCACAGCGGGTTCGGCACGCTGACCGGGCAGGGCAACGGGCAAGGGGGTCGCGAGCACGGCCAGAAGGCCGACCAGCTTCCCGGCTATCAACTGATCGAAGTGGACGCACACCGCGAGAAGGTCGCGCGGGTGTGGGGCGTCGAACCGGCCGCGCTACCGCGCAAGGGCAAGAGCGCCTACGAACTGCTCGACGCGTGCGGGAGCGAAGTGCGCAGCCTGTTCGTGATGGGGTCGAACGTCGCGGTGGCTTCGCCGCACCTGTCGCGCATCGAACAGCGGCTCAAGGCGCTCGAACTGCTCGTCGTGTGCGATGCGTTCCACAACGAGACGAGCGCGCACGCCCACGTGTTCCTGCCGACGTTCCAGTGGGCCGAAGAAGACGGCACGATGACGAACCTCGAAGGGCGCGTGATCCGGCGGCGCGTGGTGGCGCGCCCGCCGCTCGGCCCGCGCGGCGACATCGGCATTCTGCACGAACTGGCGGCGCGCCTCGGCTGCGGCGAGAAGTTCGCGTTCCGCACCAGCGAATCTGTATTCAACGAGCTGCGCCGCGCGACCGCCGGCGCGCCCGCGGACTACACCGGCATCAGCTACGCGAAGATCGAGGCCAACGACGGCGTGTGCTGGCCGTGCCCGACCGAAGATCACCCCGGCACCCCGCGCCTGTTCGCCGAGCTCTTCCACCACGCCGACGGCCGCGCGAAGTTCTTCGCCGTCGAACACCGCGCCGCGGGCGAAGAGCCGGACGCGGAGTTCCCGCTGTTCTTCACGACGGGGCGCTACAAGGAACACTACAACTCCGGCGCGCAGACCCGCGCCGTGGGCAAGCTGCACAGCGCGCAGCCCGCGCCGCAGCTCGAACTGCACCCGCGCCTCGCGCGGCGGCATCGCATCGCGACAGGCTCGCGCGTCGTGGTGGAAAGCCGACGGGCGAGGGTCGAGTTCGTCGCCGAGGTGACCGCGGACATCCGCCCGGACACGCTGTTCGCCCCCTTTCACTGGGGCGGGCGCGATGCCGCGAACCTGCTCACCGGCGGCGCGCTCGACCCGACCAGCCGGATGCCGGAGTTCAAACTGGCCGCGGTGCGGATCGCAGGAGTGAGAGCATGAAGAAGCGCCTGGCGATCATCGGCAACGGCATGGCGGCCTCGCGGCTGCTCGACGAGCTTCTGCGCCGGAACGCCGGCGCGTCGTTCGAGATCAGCGTGTTCGGCGAGGAGTCGCGCGGCGCGTACAACCGCATCCTGCTCGGGCGCGTGCTGAGTGGCGGCGAACCGGACGAGATCGCGCTGAAGCCGAACGACTGGTACGCCCAGCGCGGGGTCGTGTTCCACGCTGGCGTGCGCGTGGCGAAGGTCGATCCGGTCGCGCGGCGGCTCACCACCAGCGCCGGCGAGCTGCACCCCTACGACGTGTGCGTGTTCGCGACCGGCAGCTCGCCGCTGGTGCCGCGCGTCGGCGGGCTGAAGTCCGACGACGGTTCGCCGCGCGACGGCGTTCACGTGTTCCGCACCATCGACGATTGCGTCGCGATCCGCGACCGCGCGCGGCCCGGTAGCAGCGCGGTCGTCGTCGGCGGCGGGTTGCTCGGCCTGGAGGCCGCGAAGGCGCTCTGCGATCTGGGCCTGCACGTCACCGTACTGCACCTCGAACCGGTGTTGATGAACGCACAACTCGACAAGAACGGCGGCGACCTGCTGCGCCGCGCGATCGAGAAAATGGGCATCTTCGTCCGCACCGGGACATCGGCGGAGGAAGTCCTCGGCAACGGGCACGTCGAAGCGGTGAAGCTGCGCGGCGGCGACGTGGTGCCCGCCGATCTGGTCGTGTTCGCTTGCGGTATCGTGCCGCGCGTTGAGGTCGCGAAGGCGTCCGGCGTGCCGGTGAACCGCGCGATCCTGGTGAACGATCTGCTCGCGACGCAGGTGCCCGGCGTGTACGCGGTGGGTGAGTGCGCCGAGCACGCCGGCAAGGTGTACGGTCTCGTGCAACCGATCTGGGAGCAGTGCGCGGTGCTAGCGGACGTGCTCACCGGCGCGAACCCGCGAGCGCGCTACCTGGGGTCGAAGGTGTACGCGCGGCTGAAGGTCGCGGGCGTCGAGGTCGCGAGCTTCGGCGTCACCGACGCGGAGTTCCCTTCGGACGAGGTCGTTCAGGTGTTCGAGGACCGCCGCGGCGTGTACCGCAAGCTGGTCGTGCGCGACGGCAAACTTGCGGGCGCGATGTTGGTCGGCTGCGCGGACGCCGCGCCGGCGCTGGTGCAGATGTTCGACCGCGACGAACCGCTCCCACCGAACCGCCTCGACGTGCTCGCCACCGGCAACGCGCCGACCACCGCGACCGAGCGCGAGGTGTGCAACTGCAACCACGTGACCGAATCGGCCGTCGTGGGCGCGATCCGCGACGGTTGCGACACCCTCCCCGCGCTCTGCGACGCGACCCGCGCCGGAACCGGCTGCGGTTCGTGCCGGGGGCAACTTATCTCCCTGTTGGCGACCCATGTGACTTTAGCAAGTGTGTAGCCGCGACGCGCAGCGGAGCGTG
>SXHE01000694.1 GCA_005773755.1 Planctomycetia bacterium | reverse complement strand
CGTGCAGCGCCGGCTCATGCGCCGGCGCTGCACGCCCGCCTTCGGCGGCACGTCTACACATAACACCCAACACATAACACCCAACACGAAACACCGCACAGCCATGAAACTCATCGTCGCGATCATCCGGCCGGAGAAGCTCGAAGACGTCCAGCAGGCGCTCGCGGAGCGCGACGTGTACCTGATGACCGTGAGCGACGTGCGCGGGTGCGGCCGGCAGCGCGGGTACACCGAGGTGTACCGCGGCACGGAGGTCCGCATCCAGCTCATCTCAAAGCTAAAGCTCGAAATCGCCGTGAACGAGGCGTTCGTCGAGGCGACCGTGGAAGCCATCGTCCACGCGGCGCGGACCGGCGACACCGGCACCATCGGCGACGGGAAGATTTTCGTGCTGCCGCTCGAAGACTGCGTCCGCATCCGCACCGGCGAGCGCGGCAGTGACGCCATCGGGCCGTGAGGCCCGGCGAGCGCGACGCGAACGCCACACGCGGGCAGCAAGAACCGCTTCGCGCCGGGGTACACTCAAATAGGATGAGTGTGTCCCGAGGCGAACCCATGTCCGCGCACCGTTACCTGACCGATCTGCACTGCGGGGCGTGCGTCGCGCGCGTGCGCCCGCTGCTCGACGCCGCGCCCGGCATCACCCGCTGGACCGCGGACACCAGCGGCCCGCAAGCGGTGCTCACGGTCGAAGGCGACGGCATCACCGCGGCCCGCGTCGGCGCGCTGCTCCTGCCCGCGGGGTATCACGTCCTGAGCGAAGAGCAGCCCGCGCCGGCCGCACCGCCAACGTCGTACTACCCGCTCGCGCTGATACTGTTCTTCCTGCTGGGGGCGGTCGCGCTCACCGAACTCGCCAACGGCCGGTTCGACCCGATGCGGGCAATGGGCCACTTCATGGCCGGCTTCTTCCTGGTGTTCTCGTTCTTCAAGTTGCTCGACGTGCGGGCGTTCGCCGACACTTACCGCACCTACGACGTCGTCGCGGCAAAGTGGCCCGCGTACGGCTACCTCTACCCGTTCATCGAACTCGCCCTCGGCGCGGCGTACCTGGCGCACTTCGCGCCGCTCGCCACGAACGCGGTCACGCTCGTTGTGATGGGCGTCAGTAGTGTCGGCGTGCTGAAGGCGTTAGCCGCGCGGCGCAAAATCCGCTGCGCGTGCCTGGGTACCGTGTTCAACCTGCCGATGTCCGTCGTGACGTTGGTAGAAGACGTGTTGATGCTGGCAATGGCGGGCGCGATGCTGGTCTGGATGCTGGCATAAATAACAACCGCACGGTTGACTGCCAGCCTCTCCCTCTGGCAGCCAACCGTGCGATTTTAGGCTCTCGCCGAACTAGACAAAAGCGACTCCCGTGCCAATTCGAACCAATTGTGTCGTGAAATGTCGCAACTGCCACGTTTTCAAGCAGTTCGGGCCTGCTCGGAAAGTTGAACCGCAAACTCGTCTAGTTTTCGATGCCCGATTTTCGCGCACCTCTGATTTCATTGTTGCAACAATTTCGTGCAATCGGGCGTCGTGACAACGGAAGTTGCTTTCTCGCGCGTTCGGATGCCGAAAATATATCATTGCCCGCGCGATTCTGAGGTCCGCCCCATGCCAGCCACGATTGACGACACCTACGCCGAAGCGTTCCGCAGCATCTATGCCAGCGTTCTCATCACGGCCCGCGACCGCTACTGGCTCGACAAAGCCGTGAACGCTTGCACCGGGAACGCGAGCAGCACGATCCTGTGCGACTGCGAAGCGGGCCTGGATCGGTACGAGGAGCCGAGCGAAACGCCCGACCGCCGCCCCGGTGCGGTGGTGCAGTTCCACGTCCCCCGGTTCCACAAGGACCGCGAAGCCCGGCTCGAGCGCGCGGCTCTAGTGCGCGTGTCGCAGAACGTGCTACCGTGCCCCACAACAGCCGCGTTCAACGTCCTCGACGCCAGCGGGAGCTGGTACGCCAGTACCAAGCCCGCGGTTCCCGGCGGCCGGTGGTTCCCACTGGGCCGTAAGTTGGCCTACTTCGGCGACGGGCACCAGTTCGTCGCGGAGCGGTTCGGCCGGCGGTGTTGGGTCGTGCCGATCCTGAGCGGCGAGTTCGTGTGCGAGCGCCGCATCGGGTTCGCTGACGGGCTGATGGGCGGGAACCTGTGGTTCTTCGGCGCGACTGCGGACGCGGCGCTCGAAGCCGCAACGCGCGCCGCCGCCGCCGCCCTCGCGGTGCCGGGCGTAATCCTGCCGTTTCCCGGCGGGGTCGCGGGAAGCGGCAGCAAGGCGGGCAGCAGGTACAAGTTCAGCATCGCGAGCACCTACGCCGAGTTCTGCCCGACGCTGCGCGGCAAGGACGGAGTGACGTCGCGCCTGCCGGAAGGCGTGGCGAGCGTGCAAGAGATCATTATCAACGGGGGCGACCTGCCGACCATCGTGAAGGCGACGCACGCCGCGATCGCCGCCAGCCGCGAAGTGCCCGGCCTGCTCACCATCTCCGCGGGCAACTACGGCGGGCGCTTGGGAAAGAGCTTCGTGTACCTGCACCCGGAAAAGCAACCGGCGTGACGCTGGCTACTCTTCTTCTTCCAGCGCCTCGCCCAGCACACTCTCGGCCACATAGATGGGAACGCGGCTCGCCACCGCGACCGCGATGGCGTCGCTGGGGCGGCAGTCCACTTCGGTCAGTTCGCCGTCCTTACGGATGCGGAGTTTCGCGAAGTACGTGTGCTCTTTCAGGTCACTGATGACGATGTCCTGAATCTCGCCGCCCATCTGCTCGACGATAGCGAGGATCAGGTCGTGCGTGAGCGGGCGCGGCGACTCCTCCCCCTTCACCCGGCGGTCGATGCTGGTCGCCTCGAAGATGCCGATCACGATCGGGAAGTTGCGCTCGCCCTCCACTTCCTTCAGGATGACGATCTGGTGCGCGTCCAGTTCGCTGATGATGATCCGGCGCAGTTCCATCTGGATGGGCATCGGCGTTTGGTGTTTCGTGTTGGGTGTTTTGTGTTTTGTGTTTAGCGGTGCGTGATCGGCGCGCGCCAAACGCTACAACCAAATACTAAACACCAAACACCCAACACCAAAGCCGAAATGCCGCCCGCAACCGTCCTGTTGAGCAGCGCCCCGGATTCGACCGGCGACGAGCTGCGGAAGCTGATCGCGTCCGCCGGGTTCGCGGTCGCCGATCACCTGCTCGGTTCGCCACCCGCGGTCGACTTCGCCCCGGTCGTCGTCGCCGTCATCGAGGTGGGCGAGCGGGCCGACGTTGCGACCGCGCAAACGCGCCGCTGGCGGGCCGAACTCGGCGACCAGTTCGTGCCCGTCGTGTGGGCCGCGTCTCCGGACAAGGTGATAACCGGCCTCGACGCGGGCGCGGACGCGGTGCTGGCGCGCCCGGTCGAGCCGACCGCATTCGTGGCCCAGATTCGCGCGCTCGCGCGCTCGCAGGCCACCGCCGCGCGCGTCGCCGTGCGTGCCGGCGAAGCCCGGTTGCTCGGCGACCAGTTGCGCAAGGCGCTGGCGCAACTCGAGCGCGAACAGGAGATGGCCCGCCGCGTCCGCGCGACGTTCTTGCCACAGCGATTCCCGCAGGTCGGGGCCGCGCGCTTTCACATCTGCTTCCGCCCGCGCAGCCGCACCGGGGGCGATTTCCACGACGTGCGCCGGCTCGACGAACACAACATCGGGTTCTTCGTCGGCGACGTGATCGGCACCGGGGCCGCGGCCGGCGGGCTGCTCGGACCGTTCGTACAGCAGTCGGTCGTCATGAAGGAGATCGGCGAGTTCGGCGACAAGAAGTACCGCGTCGTGCCGCCGGACGAGGTGCTGACCACCGCGAACCGGCAGTTGCTCGGCCTGGGCGCGGACGACCTGCCGCTGGTGGCGATGCTGGCTGGCGTGTTGAACGCAAAGACCGGCACGCTCGCGCTCGCGCGGGCCGGGTTGCCGGCGGCGGTCCACGTGCCCGCGACCGGTGCGCCCGGCGTGTGGGCCGTACCGGGGCCGTTCCTCGGCACCGCGGACACGACCGATCAGGCGCTAGGCGGCACGCTGCAACCCGGCGACCGCCTGCTCGTAGGCACCGACGGCACCCGGCCCGACGGCGACCCCGGCCCCGTGGGGAGCGACCGCCTGCTCGAAGCCGCGGCGAAGAACCGCGCACTCGCCGGCCAGGAGTTCGTGGACGCGGTCGCCCGCGACCTGCTCGCGCACGTCCGCCACGCCGACGACTTCACGCTACTGGGCGTCGAAATGACCGCGTGACGACCGCGCGATTTGGTTTTCCGTCCAACTGATCTTTCGTTCAAATCGCGAATGAGCTACAACTCTCCCCTTCTCCGGCCCACGAGGGGCCGGAGTCATCGCCCTTCATCTGTGCGGAGAGAGTCCATGAAGACGGTACGCTGGTTCGGTGCGCTGGCCCTGGTTGCGTTCGTGGCCCCCGCGGTTTCGGCCCAGCCGGAACCGCCCAAGCCCGGCCCGGAGCACGAGATGCTCAAGAAGTTGGAGGGCACCTGGACCCTCACCATGAAGGCCGGCGGGATGGAGCACAAGGGTACCACGGTCTACAAGATGGAGCTGGGCGGGCTGTGGCTGGGCAGCGCGATGGAGTGCGACCTCGGCCCCGCGGGCAAGTTCTCCGGTAAGGGCATGGACAGCTACGACGCGGGCAAGAAGAAGTTCATCTCCGTCTGGTTCGACAGCATGGGCACCACGCCGATGGTGTTCGAGGGCACCTACGACAAGGAGAAGAAGGCGCTGACGATGACTGGCGACGCCCCCGGCCCGGACGGCAAGCCGGCCAAGTGGAAGTCGGTCACCACCTACCCGGACGCCGACACCGTCGTCTTCAGCATGTACGTCGGCGACGGCAAGGAGCCGATGTTCGTCATCACCTACAAGCGCAAGAAGTAGTTGGGTTTTGGCGAGCGGGGGGCGTAAGCCCCCCGAGTCTGCGAATATCATCCTCTGTGGTGTTCGTGGACTCGGAGGGCTTACGCCCTCCGCTCGCCGAGGTCATTTCATGCTCTCCACTCGTCGCCAGTTCCTCGCCGCAACTCTTCCCCTTCTCGCCACTGCTCGCGCCGCCGAGCCACAAGTTGCCGTCGTCGATACGCACCTGCACTGCTTCGCGGGGAAGGACGACGCCAAGTTCCCGTACCACAAGGACGCGCCGTACCAACCGACCGACCCCGCGACGCCCGAACACCTGCTCAAGTGCATGGCGGACGGCGGCGTCGATTACGCCGTCGTGGTTCACCCGGAGCCGTACCAGGACGATCACCGCTACCTCGTCCACTGCCTCACGGTGGGCAAAGGGAAGCTGAAGGGGACGTGTTTGTTCTTCGCCGGGCGCGCGGGCAACGCCGACAAGCTCAGGGCGCTGGCGAAGGCGGTGCCGCTGGTGGCGGGGCGCATCCACGCTTACAACCCGGAGCGGCTGCCGCCGTTCGGCAAGCCGGAGCTGCGCGAGCTGTGGAAGCAGTACGCCGACGCCGGCCTCGCGGTGCAACTGCACTTCGAGCCGAAGCACGCGGAGGGCTTCGAGCCGCTCATCAAGGAGTTCGCGAAAACGCGCGTGCTGATCGACCACTTGGGCCGCCCGTTCCAGGGCACGACGAAGGACTACGACCGCGTGGTAAGCTGGTCGAAGTTCGACAACGTGGTGATGAAGCTGTCCGCGGTGCCCGACAAGAAGGCGTACCCGCACAGCGACCCGCAGCCCGTCATCAAGCGGCTCACGGAAGCGTTCGGCGCGGACCGGCTGATGTACGGCGGCGGCTACAACGAGAAGGCGACCGGCAAGAGCTACAAGGCCGAGCGCGACCGCATCGCCGAGTTGCTCGCCCACCTGACCGACGCCGACCGCGCCAAGGTCTTCGGCGGCACCGCCGCGAAGCTGTTCAAATTGGGGTGAAGCAATGACGGACCAAGAGTGGCTGTCGGGTGATGATCCGCAGCAGATGCTTCAATTTCTTGGCGCGATCCCGACTGACCGGAAGCTCCGCCTGTTCGCGGTTGCTTGTTGTTCACGATGCGCTGACATACTGGCAGATCCCCGCCACAGCCGCTTGGTGACTGTAGTAGAGCTACTGGCCGACAACCTCACCACAACAGACGCCCGCCGTGACGCGAGGGATTGTCTCTTCGCGAGCAACTACGCATTGTGGGCCGCGACACAAGAAGACGCGTTTGCTTCCGCTTTGCGGGGATCACAAGACATCGCGCTCCATGTAAGCCAAGGAGGATACGACCTTGTTGGGAGCAGCGCTTCCTTGGAGGAGAAGCTTGCGGCGGTGGATACGGAATACCAGAAGGAATCGATTGCGCAGGTAGAACTGCTACGCGACATCTTCGGGAACCCGTTCAGCCCGGTCGCCTTCTCCCCGTCGTGGCGCACGACGGACGTGATGCTACTCGCGCAAGGCATCTACGACGAGAAGGCGTTCGACCGGATGCCGATCTTGGCGGACGCCTTGCAAGACGCCGGGTGCGACAGCGACGACATCCTCAACCACTGCCGCGACACCAAGCAGGTTCACGTCCGCGGGTGTTGGGTGGTTGATCTGGTGTTGGGCAAGGAGTAGCGCCGCTCGCGAAGCCGCAAGCGGCTGGGCACTCACAGCCCGCCTTTCAGTTTCTCGCTCTTCACCCAGGCCGTGTACCACAAATCGAGCGTGAGCTGCGCGCCGGCCCGCACGCGGGCCAGGATGAACGCCCGGCTCTCGGCGGTCGGCGTGTCGAACGCGCCGGCCGCGTCCAGCTCGTAGCACTTCGGGACGTGCGTGTGCGACTCGGCGATGAACTTGTTGACGTGAACCCACACGTCGTCGATCTTCTTCGCCTCCAGCCCGCGACACACTTCCTCGGCCGTGATCTTGTTCTTTTCCGGGAACCCGTCGATCTTCGCGTGGATGCCCTTCTGCTTGGTGGTGCCGTCGGCCTGAACCTTGCCGTCGTAGTCGCGGGTGCTGTGCAGCGGCATCGCGGCGTCGCCGGTGTAGTGGCACATCACCCCGCCGAACACGAGGCACTTCATCGGGATCGACGTGTTCGTCGGGCTTTTGCGGTAGTCGCTGAAGCCGATCTTCAGCTTCTCGTAGTTCTCGATGATGGCGTAGGGGAGCAGCCCGACCTTGTTCGGCTCCTTCTTCAGGTCGGTGTAGATCATCTTCATCGCGTCGAAGCGGTGCGTCTTCGGCAGCTCCTTGCCGTCGAGGTCTTCCATGTCGAGGTAGTGGTTGCCTTCCTCCGCCGCGCGAAGCAGGGGCGTGTCGCGGTTCTTCCACCGGTCGGGATCGACGCAGAAGTGCGCCAGGTGCTTGCCGCCGTTGCGGAAGAACGCGGGTACGTCGTCGGGGAGCCGCGCGGCGGCGGCC
Source organism: Planctomycetia bacterium (assembly GCA_005773755.1). Lineage (GTDB taxonomy): Bacteria > Planctomycetota > Planctomycetia > Gemmatales > Gemmataceae > Gemmata. The sequence continues at coordinate 721 of SXHE01000694.1, read as the reverse complement.
TCGGCCACGGTCTCGTGCCCGCCGGACCACCACCCGGTGGCGAACGTGCCCAGCGCCGCCGCGACGAGGACAATTGCGAACACAAGGACGACGGTGCGCCGACGCTTCATGTGGTGTACCACTTTTGACCGGCAGAAGAGCAGAACCCCACTCCCCAACCCCCTCCTCGAAGCGGAGAGGGGGAGCCTGAAGAAGACAACACTCTTTCTCCCCCTCTCCGCTTCGGGGAGGGGGCTGGGGGTGGGGTTCTTCGCCGTCTTCCCCCCGAACCGGTTATAACCCCGCGCCGCCCGCGCCGGGTGTGATTTCCCCGTGAAGGTGTTCAACCCGGCCCCGTCAGGCGGTCGATTGTAAGAGATACCCGGCAGGACGTCGGGCGGCACAGCAGGAGGCCGGACATGCCTCGTCTGGGGTTGAAAGCGCTGACGTTGGTTGTGGCCGGATTCGCGGCTCCGGCCGGCGCGCAACCGCTTGCCCCAATTGCCCCGCTCGCGCCCGACAGCGGGCCGCCTCTGGGCTACACCCCGATCACACCCACCAGAAGCGCCGACCGCCCGCCGCCGGTCCTCGGCGCGCCGGTCGGCGTGGGGGATCGCTCGACGCCCGCGCCCTCACCGGTCGCCCCCGTAGCGTTCACGGAAACTCCGCCCGCGCCGAAGCGGGCCGCGGGGTTCGGTGCGCCTGTTGGTGAATCCCGGCGACATCGTGGACGTGATCGTGT
>SXHE01000693.1 GCA_005773755.1 Planctomycetia bacterium | reverse complement strand
GGCAAGTACCCCAACGACTTCTTCTACGTCGGCAACGGGCAGGTCAACGCGGTCGCGAACAAAGACTTCCCGACCGCGGCCGAACTGAACACGATCGGCTCACAGGCCCGCAGCGCCCCGACCGGGGTGAAGTCGAACAACGGGACCATGTGGGCGTGGTACTCGGCCGGTCAGTCCACCCTGAACACGGCGGCCCCACCGAACTGGCAGTACCCCACGACCGGCGGCGACTGCTGCCCCGGCGGCGCGCACGATTGGGGCTACGGCATCGTGCCCCCGCGCAGCGCGCACGCCAACGGCGTCAACGGGCTGATGGGCGACGGCTCGGTGCGGTTCATCCCGAACTCGATCGACGCCTACGCGTTCCAACTCCTCGGCCACCGGTCCGACGGGGCCGTGGTTCCCAACTTCTAACCAGGGGGCGCACCAGTGACGAACTTCCGATTCGCCGCGCTCCTCGGCGCGGCGCTCGCGGCAACGCCGGTCGGGTGCGGCCCGACCGGGCGCGTCGAACAAGAGACCATCGAGGTGAAGGCCAACAGCGGGTTGGAACAAGCCAAACAGTTGCTCGCCAACTACGCGAAGGGGCAACCGCTGGGGAGCGAAGTGACCTCGTTCCCGAACCTCGTGGACGAGGTCCGCAAGGCCGACCCGACGCGGGCCGACATCCTCGAGAAGGGCTTCGCCGAACTCCAAAAGCCGAAGGCGAACACCGCGGCCAAGGCGAAGGACATCCTGAAGCAACTGGAGCCGCGGCCCAACGGCTGACGCCGCGCCGCTCACTCATCGACCCGCATTTCGGCTCAAGTCTGCCCCACGCCACTGCCGAACTGTAAATGTTTGGATGCGCCGTGTAAGGGGCGGGTAATCCGGGCGAATCGTCGGTACGGGGAAGATCAGGGCCGATCTCAACGTGCTTCGACCGCGGATCGTGCGAAGTCGTGTGTGGCAAGCGATTTGGAACACGGGAAGTCTTTTTGCACCGCCCACACCGTCTTGGCATTGTGCTTGCAAAGCAATATCTCGATTCTTAGTGGAATCGGGTTGACAGCGCGGGTACCAACTCGCTTTGCTATCTACAGGCGAAGTGGACCCGCATACGAACCTCGCGACGCACCCGGCCGGGAGTTCCCCTTAAACTCAGGCCAACCGCTCCGGCAAATACCCGGTGCGGTTCGCGGTGCCCACCTTCCGGCCCACGTTTCGGGCTGGTGAGGCGAGCGCGTCGGGAGTATGACTCGATCCGCCCACCAGCCTCCTACTGGAGCGACCCGTCATGATTCTGCGTACATTCCGGCTGTTGGCCGCAGCCGTCGCGGTCGTCTGCTTGGCCCCGTCCCGGTCCAACGCCGAGATGCAGATCCTCGTCGAGGAACTGAACGCGAGCAGTTCCGTCGTGGGGAGCAGCAACTTCACCGTCGGCACGCCGACCGGGGTGAACACGTTCTCCCAGTCGTTCAGCTACTCCAGCCCGACCGGGCACTTCACCCTCGACGGCTTGCTCCGCACGAACAGCCACCTGGGCACGCCGAACGCCTCGCTGACGACCAGTTTCACGGCCGGCTTCACGACCAACTACGTTGCGATCGACGGTCACACGCTCCGCATCACCGTGACCGACGACGGCTTCGGCAGCACCGGGGCCTCGGCCACCTTCACGAACACCGCGGGCGCGTCCTCCGGGTTCGCCGGCGGCACCGTTCAGGTCGATTCGTTCAGCCGTCTGCTCGACTCCGGCCTGATGACCGTGCCGGCCAGCAGCACGACCAACCTCGCCGCCGGCCCGACCCTCGCCGGTCCGACCGCGACGGCCAGCGACGCCGTTCCCGACAACTCCGGCCTGGTCGATACCACGACCGCGAACGTGTCCGGGTTGCCCAGTCCCTACGCGATCCAGCAGGTCATCAACGTCTCGATCACTCAGAACGGGACGATCGACCAGTCCTCGACCTTCGGCGGCACCGCCGGCGCTCGCGTCGAACCGAACGCCCCGGTCCCGGCCCCGGGCGGGCTGGCCCTGGCCCTGATCGGCCTGCCGCTGATCGGCCTCCGCCGGGCGCTCCGCACCCGCGCCGCGGTCTAACCGGCGAGCGGGTTCCCAAGTCGCACGATATGTGCTACGGTTGACGGGGGGCACCTTTGGGTCGCCCCCCGTCTTCGTTTGCTGCGCCCCGCTCGCCGAGGTTCCACCGTGCGCCGAACGCTCTATTGGAAGCGGCTCCTGATCGTCCTTGCGGTCTTCTTAGGGTTGGGCGGCACCGTCTTCGCCGTCCACCACTTCCAGGTGAAGTCGCAGTCCGGGGCGCTACGAGACCGGGCGTACCGCGCGGCCGACGCCGCCGAGACCGACCCGTCCAAGCGCCCGGAAGCGATCGCGCACCTGAAAGCGTACCTGCGGGCGAAGCGCACCGACGAGGCGGCGTACCAGCGGTACGCCGCCCTGTGGTTCGCCGAGGTGAAGGCCGACCCCGCGCAGACCGAACGAGCCGCGGCCGGCGTCGAAGAGTTCCTCCGCGAGTTCCCCAACCACCCCGAAGAGCGCCTCAAACTGGCCGATCTGTACGTCGCCACCGGGCAATCGTCGAAGCTGCTGCTGGCCCGGCAGCACCTGGAAATGGTGTTCGCCGCGTCGGGCGGGGCGTTCAAGACGAACATCGAGGCGCGCGAATCCGCCGCGACCTGCGAGCAGGCGCTGGGGAACCTGCCCGGAGCGATCGCTCACACCGAGGCCGCGCTCGCCACCGGCACGGCCCCGGTGCGCGTGTACCAGCGGGCGATGTCGCTGCACTACGCGAACCGCCGGACCGAGGCCAAGTGGAACACCTACGTCGACGACTACCTGCGCGCGCTCCGGTCCGGCCGGTTCGCCGACGATCTGGCCGCGCGGGTCGCCGCGGCCCGGTTCGAGATGATGCTGGGCAACGTGGTCCCGGCCCGCGCGGACATGAAAGAGGCCATGGAGCGGTTGAAGGGCGGTGAGGACGCCGACGCGCTCCTCGCGATGGCCGAACTCGAACTGCAAGCGATCAAGACTATTGAAGAGGCCGTGGCGCAGCACGCGAAGGCCGAAGTGCATCTGCGGAAGGCGTTCGCCATCGACAAGAAGAACGTGCCCGTGGGCATCGTTCTCGCCGAGGTGCTGTACCGGCAGGGCAAGCGCGACGACGGGATCGCGTTCCTCAAGCAGACCGCGGACGCGCTGGGCGAGGTCAACGATCTGTACCTGATGCTCGTCGACCGGCTGATCGACCTGGGCGAGCAAGAGCTGTCGCTGAAGCTGGTGGACAAGTTGGGCACCGACGCGAACCGGAAGTCGCTGGTGACGTACTATCGCGGCCGGCTCGCGGTCGTCAAAGAGGACTGGATGAACGCGGTCAAACTGCTCGACGAGACCGCCCCTCACATGGTTCGC
>SXHE01000692.1 GCA_005773755.1 Planctomycetia bacterium | reverse complement strand
GGAGGGGGCTGGGGGGTGGGATTCTGCGCCTTCCCCCTGGTCCCTCAAGCACATCCACCGCCTCATCGTCACCAGCGCGGCCTATCGCCAGGGCGCGAAGGGCGACGACGCGGGCGCGAAGGCCGACCCCGACAACAAGCTGCTGTGGCAGTACCCGCGCCGGCGGCTCGACGGCGAGGCGATGCGCGACGCGATGCTCGCGGTGAGCGGCCAGCTTAACTTGAAGGCCGGCGGGCCGAGCGTGTTCCCCGAACTGCCGGAGGAGTTGCAGAAGCGCGCGCCGTCGTGGAAGCCGAGCGCGGACGCAGGCGAGCGCAACCGGCGCAGCGTGTACGTGTACGTGAAGCGCAACCTGCGCTACCCGCTGTTCGCGCTCTTCGACGCCCCCGACCGCAACGAGACCTGTTCCCGCCGCTTCGCCACCACCACCGCGCCACAGGCCCTCACGCTGCTCAACGATTCCGTCGTAGTCGGGATCGCGAAGGCGTTCGCAGTGCGCGTGACAAAGGAAGCGGGGACCGACCGCGCGAAGGTGATCGACCGCGCCTTCGCGCTGGCGTGCGGTCGCCCGCCGACGAGCGAGGAGCGAACCGCGATGGTCGGCTTCCTCAAGCGGCACACCGGCACCGACGCCGAAGCCGTCGTCGACCTGTGCCACGCCCTGCTGAACCTGAACGAGTTCCTGTATGTGGATTGAGCAAGTCGCTTGCGGCTTCGCGAGTAAACCATGACGCAGCACGTTCCCCTGTTCGCTTCGCGCCGTGAGTTCCTGCAATCCGCGGGTGGCGGCTTCGGTGCGCTCGCGCTGGCCGCGCTCGGCGCGGAGGCACAGGGGGCTGACGCCCCCCGCTCAGGGGGCGATCCGCTTGCGCCGAAGGAGCCGCAGTTCGCGGCCACCGCGAAGCGGGTCATCTTCCTGTTCATGGAGGGCGGGCCGAGTCACGTTGACCTGTTCGACCCGAAGCCGGAGCTGACGCGGCAGAACGGCAAGCCGCTGCCGGCCAGCTTCGGCAAGGTCATCACGCCGATGGGCACCGGCGGCAACGCGCTGCTCGCCAGCAAGCGGAAGTTCGCCAAGCACGGCCGGAGCGGTCTCGACTTCAGCGACTGGCTGCCGCACATGGCGAAGCACGCCGACGACTTCACCTTGCTCCGCGCGTGCTGGGCGGACGGGCTGAACCATGTCGGCAGCGTGTGCCAGATGAACACGGGCAGCATCCTCGCGGGGCGGCCGAGCCTCGGGGCGTGGGCGATGTACGGCCTCGGCAGCGTGAACCGCAACCTGCCGGGGTTCGTCGTGTTCACCGAAGGCACGGGGCAGGTGTTCGGCGGGGCGCGCGTCTGGGGCACCGGCTACATGCCCGCGACCTACCAGGGCACGCACTTCCAGAGCGGGCCGAACCCGATCTTCAACCTGAACACGCCCGCGGACGTGGGCACCGCGCGGCAGAAGGCGAAGATCGAGCTGATCGGCGAGCTGGACGAGATTCACCGCCGCGCGCGGCCCGGCGACACGGACCTCGCGGCGCGACAGGCTGCTTACGAGTTGGCCTTCCGGATGCAGGCCAGCGCCCCGGAAGCGGTCGATCTGTCGCAGGAGTCCGATAAGACGAAGGACGCCTACGGGCTGAACCGCAAGGAGACGGCCGAGTTCGGCACGCGCGGCCTGCTGGCGCGGCGGTTGGTCGAACGCGGGGTGCGGTTCGTGCAGGTGTACTGCGGGGCCGGGAGCCAGTGGGACGCGCACTCCGACCTCGAAGGCAACCACACGCGGATGTGTCTGCGCTCCGACCAACCCAGCGCGGCGCTGCTCCGCGACCTCAAACAGCGCGGCCTCCTCGACGACACGCTGGTGATCTGGGGCGGCGAGTTCGGCCGCACGCCCATGACCGAGGGCACCAACGGCCGCGACCACAACCCTTACGGGTTCTCGATGCTGCTGGCCGGCGGCGGGGTGAAGGGCGGCTACGTTCACGGCGCGACGGACGAGTTCGGGCTGAACGGCATCGACGGCCGCGTTCACGTCCACGACTTCCACGCCACGATCCTGCACCTGCTCGGCTTCGACCACACGAAGCTGACGTACCGGCACAACGGCAAGGACGAGCGCTTGACCGACGTGAAGGGCAAAGTGGTGAAGGAAGTGCTGTCGTGAGGTGTTGACGAACCGCTTCACGGAACGTTAATATCTCTGGTGTCGGGTCTCGCAGCCCGGCCACTCGCCTCTTCATATCTCCGTTCGGAGTCCGTGATGTTCTTTCCCTCACCCCGGAAGCGGGGGTTCACGCTCATTGAGCTGTTGGTGGTGATCGCGATCATCGCGATCCTGATCGGGTTGCTGCTCCCCGCCGTCCAAAAGGTGCGGCAGGCCGCGGCCCGGATGCAGAGCCAGAACAACATGAAGCAGATCACGATCGCGGTTCACTCCGCGGCCGACAGCCGCAGCAACATCCTGCCGAACGCGTGGGACCAGTGGTGGAACCACATGGGCGACCAGGGGGCGAGTGCGAGCGCGTGGCAGAACGGCGGCAACAACACCCCGTGGCGCACACTGACCGGCGACGTGACCCTGTACTACCACCTGATGCCGTTCGTGGAGCAGGACGCGCTGTACCGCCCCGGCAACGGGCAGCAACTGTTCACGGCGGCCGGCAGCACGAACGTGTGGACCGCGCAGGTGAAGACCTTCAAAGCCCCGCACGACCCCAGTCCGCGCGACTTCTTCGCCCTCCAGTACAGTTGGCTCGTCGGGAACGCCTCGACCAACTGGTCGGCGACCAGCTACGCCTACAACTATCAGGTGTTCGCGCGGCACAACTCGTCGCCCAACGACAGCCGGTACTGGTACACCGGTTTCGGCGTGAGCACAATCCCCGACGGCAGCTCGTCCACAATCTTCTTCGCGGAAAAGATGATGGTCTGCGACCGGCAGAGCCGCGCGAACCTGCTGTTCCACGGCGGCTGGACCCCGGCCCGCGCCCCGATGTTCAACGGGTACTCGGTGGGGGTGAAGTTCCAGGTGGGTGCGAACCCGACCAACTGCAACATGGACCTCGCGCACGGCTTCACCGCGGCCGGCACGAACGTCGCCCTGGGCGACGGGTCCGTGCGCAACATCAGTTCCGGGATCGACACGACGATGTGGGCGCGACTCGCGGACCCGGCCGACGGCCAGGTCGTGAGCAACTACTAACGGCCACCCCTCACCCGGAGCTGACCCATGTGCGCTTCTTCCCCGCGCGCCCGCTGCTGGGGCGCGTGCGTTCTCGTGCTCGTCGCGCTCGCCGCGGCCGGGTGCGGCGGGCCGTATTCCGGCAGCAACCGCGGCGGCAAGTTGACCGGCAAGGTGACCATCGACGGCAAGCCCGTATCCGCGGGCGAGGTGGTCGTGTACGGGGCCGACGGCAAGCACTCGGCCGCCGGTCGTGTGCGCACCGACGGCACTTACGTCGTCGTGGAGCCGCCGCTCGGCGATTGCAAGGTGGTCGTCATCACATCGACGTTCAAGGACATTCCCCCGCCGGGCGCGAAGAAGGGGCCGATGGACTTCACCGACCCCGAAACCGGGCAGTGGCCGATCTATGTGAGCACGCCGGCGCGCTACGAGAAGGCGGAAACGTCGGGCCTGACGGTGAAGGTGACCAGCGGCGAGCAGGCGCACGACCTGCCGCTGACGACGAACCCCTGAGCGCGGCCGCGCGCCGGACTACAATTCCCCGGCCCCCAACGTGAGGGACCGAGCGTGCCCGCGTACCCCGCTGCCGTCGAAGCGCTGCTCGCGACCCCGCACCCGGTCGCGCTGGGGCCTGGCGCGCCGCCGGCGCACCTGCGCGCCGCGATTGCCGCCGCGTGTACCGACCTGCCGTCGGCGGCGCGGGCCGGGTTGTGGCTGCGGTTCGATTTCCTGCACGAGGCCCACGAGGTTTGTCAGGAAGACGAGGGCGCGCCGGACCGCGACTTCTGGCACGCGGTCATGCACCGCCGCGAGCCGGACGCCGCGAACGCCAAGTACTGGTGGCGCAGGGTCGGCGCGCACCCGGTATTGGAGCAGCTCCGCGCCCGCGCCCCGGAAGCGGGCTACGCCTACAGCACGCCGCAAACGTTCGTGGACTTCTGCGAGAAGGTCCGCGACTCCGGCACCGCGGGGGAAGAGATCGCGAAGCACGTGCAGCAGTTCGAATGGGAACTGATGTTCGCGTGGTGCGCGAGCGCCGTGTAGTCGGAAACGCTACGGCTCTTTCTCCTTCGGCGGGCCGAAGGCGGGCGGGAGCCGCAGCAGGTCGGGGTCCATCAGGAACAGGTGGCGGCGGCCGGGCAGGTCGGCCGCGTCCACGAACACCTTGTCGCGCAGCCGCAGCACGTCCACCAGCGTTTCGTAGGTGAGGCGAGTTTCGAGCAGCGTGCGGCGGTCGGCCAGCGCCTTGGCGCGGCGCGCGGCGATGTCCCGGTCCACGGTCGCGGCGTCCTGCCCGGCCCCGATCCGCTTCGCGCGCTCAGCGGTCAGGACCGCTTCCTCCGCGGCGGTCAGCTTGTGGCGCGCGTCGTACCACGCGCGGAACACGTTGGCCTCCGCGCGGGCCGCGGCCAGCCTCGCCTCCGCGTCGGCCAGGGCGCGCTTGCGCACCCGGTCGGCCTCTTCCTCCGCGCGGCGGCGCACCCGCATCGCGTCCGCGGTCTTCTCGTTGATCGCCGTGTCGCGCTCCTGAATCGCCTTCGCGATCGAGTGGTACGAGTTCACCACCTCCGGCGGCGGGTGCAGGTCGCGGAACGTCAGCCCCTCGATCACGACGCCCAGTCCGTCCGGGGCGGCCTCCGCCAGCCGGCGCGTGAGCCGCTCCAGCGCGACGCGCTCGATCTCGGCGCGGCGGTCCGTGAGCAGTTCGATAAACCGGTGGCCGGCGACCAGTTCGCGCGTGACCGACTCGGCCGACGAGCGGATCACGGCGTCCGGGTCGGTCGCGCCGAACAGGAACTTGCGCGGGTCGCTGACGCGGTACCGCACGATGGCGAGCAGTTCGACGAGGTTGTGGTCGCCGGTAATCATCACGGCCTCGTCGGTGAGCCGGCCGATGCCGTCGCCGTGGCCGCTGGTCCAGGTGCTGCCGCCCGCGGGTTTCTGCGCGTCCGGCACGATGCGGAACCCGATCTCGACCGAGCGCACCTCGTCCGGGCGCACGCGGGTGACGGTCTCGACCGGCCACGGCCAGCGCACGTGCAGCCCCGGTTGCAGGTCCGCGGTCACGTCGCCGAACCGGCGCACCACGCCCACCTCCCCGGCCTCGACCTGCGCAACCGCGGTGCCGAGCCACACGGCCAGCGCGACGCCGGCGAGCGCGCCGCCGATGGCCTTCCACCGGTGGGCGACGGCGTGCAAGAGGCCGTCGAGCGAGAACCGGCCGAACCAGGCTTCCACGACCTTCGACGCGCCGCGCACGCGGGCCAGCGCCCGGCTCTCGGTGCGCTCGAACGCGAGCAGCCTCATCGAGTTCAGCAGCACCGCGAGAGAGCCGAGCTGGTGGTAGATGACGCCCGCGAGCGGGGCCGACTCGTACCAGTCCGGCGACGACGCGAACAGCGGCCACAGCCAGCCGGTGAGCACGATGCCGAGCAGATTCACGCCGAACGCGAACACGAGGATGTTCTGGCGGATGATGCGGACCGTTTCGCGCGACAGCTTCACCAGTAGTAGCAGCGGTTTGAGCGGTTCACCCATCATGACGATGTCGCCGGCAGCGGCGGCCACATCGGTGCCGCCCCCGCCGCCGATGGCGATGCCCACGCCGGCCCGCGCGAGCGCGGGGGCGTCGTTGATGCCGTCACCGACGAAGGCGACCGAGGACGAACCGAACCCCCCCACCCCCTTCCCTGCGAAGGAAGGGGGAGCAGGAGAGGAAGCTTCTTCTCCCCCTTCCTTCGCAGGGAAGGGGGCCAGGGGGTGGGGTTCTTGCTTCGCCACCCACTCGGCCTTCTGCGCCGGCAACAGTTCCGCGTGGACTTCCGTAACGGGCAGTTGGTCGGCAATCGCCCGCGCGACGGCGGCGCGGTCGCCGGTCAACAGCGCGATGGGCGAAATCCCCAGCGCGCGCAGGTCGGCCAGTACTTGCGCCGCTTCGGGGCGCAGCGTGTCGCGCGCGCCAAGAACGCCGAGCACGACGCCGTCGCGCGCGACCACGAGCGACGTGCGCACGACCAGCAGCGACGTTTGTCCGGCGGCGTCGAGTTGCTCCAGCGCGGCAACCGCTTCGGCCGGCAGCGCGACGCCCTGTTCTTCCACCAGCCGGCGCGTGCCGACGATCAGCGACGAGGAGCCGACGGTCGCGGTCACGCCCGCGCCGGGGTGCGCGAGGAACGCATCCAGCGCGGGCACCGTGAACCCGCGCGCCGCGGCCACACCAACGAGGAGCCGCGCGAGCGGGTGTTCGCTCCGCTGCTCCGCGGTCGCCGCGGCCGTGAGCAACTGTTCGGGCGACGTACCGCCGAGCGGGATCACGTCGCCGAGTTCTAGCTCTCCCCTCGTCAGCGTGCCGGTCTTGTCGAACGCGAACGCGGTGACGCCGGCGAGCCGCTCGAGCGCCGAGCCGCCCTTGATGAGCACGCCGGTGCCGGCGAGCCGGCCCAGTGCCGCTATGACCGCGGCCGGGGTCGCGAGGATCAGCGCGCACGGGCACGCCACCACCAACACCGCGAGCGCGGGGTACGCGGCCACGCGCGCGGCGGCCTTCGCGGTGGGCTTGGGGAACCCGACCGGGGGCGTCGCGGAATACTGGTAGTAGAAGTTTCCCGCGAACGTGAGGAGCGCGAGCGCGAGCACGACGGGGAGGAAGTACCGCGCAAGCCGGTCCGCGTAGCGCTCCAGAGGGGCCTTGTCCTTGAGCGCTTGCGAGGTGAGCTCGATCACCTGCCCGGCGACGGTGTCCTTCGCCACCTTCTGCGCTTCGACCGTGAGCGAGCCGTGCTGAACGATACTCCCGGCCAGCACCGCGTCGCCCGGCCCCTTATCGACGGGCAGGCTCTCGCCGGTGATGGCGCTGGCGTCCACCGCGGAGCGGCCGTCGAGAACGGTGCCGTCAACGGGCACGCGCCCGCCGGGCTTCACCACCACCTTGTCGCCGACGATCAGGTCCGCGGTGTAGGTGCGCACTTCCGCGCCGTCGCGCAAAACCCAGCACCGCTGCGGGAACAACTCCGCGAGTTTGCCGAGCGCGTTCTGCGTGCGCGCGAACGTGAACGCTTCGAGGCATTCGCCGACCAGCCCGATGAACACGACTTCCGCCGCGACCACCGGCTCTTTCAGCACGATGGCGGCGAGACACGCAATCGCCAGCGCGAGGTCGGACCCGATGCGGCCCTCGAACAGCGCCTCAAGTGAAGTGTAAAGCACGCGCGCGCCGCCGATGACAGCCGCGAGCAGCGCGTACCGGAACCCGGACACCTCACGTGCCCACGAGTACGTCTCCGCGCCCTGCCCCTTCAGCCACCCGGCCACAACCGGCCACAGGTCCGCGCCGAGCAGCGCCCCCACGACCGCGGTGAGCAGGTAGAGCGCGAGCGGCGACTCCGAGCGGAACGGGTCGTCAACAGTGCTGATCTCGCGATGCATGGGGCTATGATAGTCGCAGCAAGGAATTGCGGTGAAGTCGCTGAGCGGATAGTCTGCTCGCGACAGTTTCGTTAACCGCGGGCGAACGCTAGCGAGCCACCGGAGACCGTGATGTTACCTGCCGCGAGGACTTGGCTGGTTCTGGTTCTTCTCCTCTCATGCGCCGGGTGTGGCAAGAAGGGGCAGACATCACAGAACGACAACGAAGGACCGCCCGCGTCGAAGAACGGAACCCCGGCGGCGACCCCGCAGGACGAGGCGAAGGCCCGCGAGATCACACTTGCGTTCCTGAAGGGGATGCGCGAGAAGAACGTTGATGGTATGCAAAAGGCAACGACATTGCCCTTCCTTGTCGCTGGCGAGCGGGGATCGTTGACCGCACTTCAAACGCGGGCCGAAGTGCGGGCGTGGTTGCAGACGGAGGCGGACGCGATCACGGATCCGAAGAAGGTCGCCAGTGAGGTCGTGCGGGTCGAGCCGCTTCCGCCAACGAAAAAGGCCGATAACCCAAAAGAGCAGGAGTTTCTGGACCTCGCAGTGAAGACGGCCGGTGGGTCGGGCTACTTCATGCTGGTCGGCAAGGGTAAGTCGGACGACTTCATGGTTCTCGTCGCGCGTAAGAACGGCCAAGTGCTAATCATGGGGGTCGTCCCCTGAACCTCGCCTCCCGGTTTCGTGATGTGTTCGAACAACCAGCTGACGGAACTGGGCCTAACTCACGAGAGACCGCGTTCGACCTCGCCGGTCACGGTCGCGAAGCGGCCCCTCGATCGCAGCACCAGATGATCTGCACCTTTCGGAGTCGATACATGCTGGTGCGCCGACCGGAATCCGTTGTGTCTCTGGGCTTGGTCGCCCTCGTACTGATCGCTTACAGTGACATCGCTTGGGCCGGGCGCTTCGAGTTCGTGAACTTCGACGACTACGAATACGTGGTTGAGAACCCCGCAGTCAAGACCGGGCTGTCCGCGAAGAGCTTCCGCGCCGCGCTCACGAGCTTGAAGAACGACAATTGGATCCCACTGACGTGGGTGTCATTTCAGCTCGACTATCAAATGCACGGCCTGGACCCGACGGGGTATCACAGAACCAATCTGGTTTTCCACGGCCTCAATGTGGTCCTTCTGTTCCTGTTCTTGCGACGGGCGACCGGGGCGCTCTGGGAGAGCGCGGCCGTCGCCGCCCTGTTCGCGGTCCACCCCATCCACGTCGAATCCGTGGCCTGGGTGACGGAGCGGAAGGACGTCCTCAGCACCTTCTTCTGGCTGCTCGGTCTTCTCGCGTACGTCGGCTACGCGCGGCGACCGACCCGGTGGCGCTATGTGGGTGTCGCGGGCTGCTTGATCCTCGGGGTGATGAGCAAACCGATGGTGGTGACGCTGCCGTGCGTGCTGCTCTTACTCGACTACTGGCCTTTGCGGCGCTGGCACCGCGCGCCCGGAGCGAGCGCGACCGCCGGGGACACCGCGCAGCCGGAGGCGGAGCCGATTCCGACCCGCTCGGCACGACAGCTCGTCATCGAGAAGTTGCCGCTGCTGCTCATTGTTGCCGTTTCGTCGTTCCTGCAACTGCAGGCGTCGGCGGAACTGGTGGCGCAGTCGCGTCAGGTCGTCAACGTCGAGACGCGCTGGCTGAACGCACCGGTGAGCTACGTCGTCTACCTGCGCCAGGCGGTGTGGCCGGCGGACCTCGCCGTCCTGTACCTGCATCCCGCGGGTGGTGTTCCGCCTGGCCGCGCCCTTCTGGCGACGGCCGTTCTGGTTGCGATCACGGTGCTGGCCGTCGCGTACCGGCGGCGCAACCCGTACCTGCTCATCGGCTGGCTCTGGTATCTGGGAACCACGGTCCCGGTACTCGGCCTCGTCCCGGTGGCCCGCCAGTCCCACGCGGACCGGTTCACCTACATCCCCCTCATCGGGGTGTTCGTGGCCGTGTGTTGGGGTCTGGGAGGGTGCCTCCGGGGGTCGCGCTTCGGGCGCGGGGGGGCCGTCGTCCTCGCGACCGGGGTTCTCCTCGCGTGCGTACTGGTCACGCGGGCCCAGCTCCACCACTGGCGGGACAGTGTGGCAATGTGGGACCGCGCCGTGAAGGTCTCCGGGGACGACCCGCGAATGCACTTCATCGCGAGCGGCCAGTTCTTCAGGGTCGGGCAACTCGACCACGCCCTCCGACACGCGGAGATCATGCGGGCACTTGCCCCAAACGACCCGAACGCGGAACGGGCCAGGTCCGGGAGCTTGCTCGCGCAGAACCGGCTCGACGAGGCACTGGAGGCCATGTCTCGTGAGGCGGCCCTGGGGCAGGACTCCGCCGAGTTGAGAAACGCAATGGCTAAGGTGCTCTGGAGACGGGGGCGGATCCCGGAAGCCTATCGGCAACTGGCGCTGGTCGCCGCGCTGAAGCCGGAGACCGCGGAAGGGCAGCACTATCGCGGCATCTTGCTCCAACGCGAGGGCAAGTTCGAGGAGGCCGTTGCGTACCTCGAGCGGGCCGCCAAAATCGCCCGGAACAACCCGCGTTTCCATTGCGATCTGGCGCTCGCGCTCGACGACGCCGGGAACCGCTTCGCGGCTTCCACCGAGTACCAGTTGACGATGGAATTGGACCCCAACTGGCCGGGCGTTTGTGTGGTCTTGGCCCGCATCCTCGCCACTCATCCCGATGCCGCCCGCAGAGACGGCGTCGAGGCCGTTCGTTGGGGGCGCATGGCGTGTTCGCTGACCGGGCATCGCGAACCGGCGTGTCTGGTGGAGTTGGCCGCGGCGTACGCCGAGACCGGACAGTTCGACCGGGCCATCGAGACCGCGGAAGCCGCGCGCAAGATCGCCACCGAGGCGAAAGACTCCGAGTTCGTTGACCGGTTGGACAAGGCCATCGGGTCGTTCCAGAAGAAACAACCGATCCGGTCCTCCCCGACTGAATGAACCTGCGGCCGGTCTCGCCCTGTCACCTCTTCGGGCCGGTCTTCGGCTGAGACTTGGGTGCCCGCTCGAACTCCTCGCGGGTGAGGGTCGCGACCAATCCGTCTTGGTAACAGACCACCCCGCCCTTATCGGGCACCTCGCGATGGTAGGCGAGAATCATCCCCGAGTTGCGCTCGGCGGGTAAGAGGAGCTCCACGTCCCAGATCACAACGTAGTTCCCGCTCCGGAGTGCCTTCCGCACACCGGTCTGAGTTGCCGCGTTTCCCGGCATCGAGCGGGCCGCGGGGTCTTCATACGCGATCAACTCGTCCGCGTTGTGCGGCCCGCGGTCGTGGCTGGAGTAGAAGTTGTGGTACGCCATCCCGATGTGTTGGAGATCGAGTTTCATCTCGAGTTGCTGCTTCGACTCTCCGCACCCAGCGCTGGTGAGCAAACCCGCCATCAATGCCCAGCGGGTGATCGCGCGCATCACCGGATTCCGACGGTTGGTACTCATCGCGCCGATGTTACCACCGCTTCGCGGGCGACGCAATTACCGCAGTCAATGGCTCCATCACCTGATCTGGACGCGCCGCAGGTCGGGGTGTTACACCGCGTCCACCGCGTGGTATCCTCATTCACATCGATTCGCCCGCGCAAGTTCGGCCCGCCGGCGCGTTATCCAACCGCTCGAAGCGTCTGCATCGCTGTTGCCCGATGAGGTACTCTCCCATGTCCGAACTGCTGCTGAAGGTGCTGCCCCTCGGCGTGTTCGGCTCGTTGATCGCGGTTCTGACCGCGGGGTTCAGCCCGGCCCAGGAGCCGATTCCGCTGTTCGCGCCCGGCGCGCAGCCCGCCCCCATACCGGTGCCGGTGCCGCGATTGCCCGGTGCCGACCCCGACCCGGTTCCGCTGCCGCTTCCCGGCGCGAATCCGGCACAACCCGCACAACCCGGCGAGGGGCCGGAGGTGCTGGCGAAGGGGCCGGTTCACGAGGCGTTCGCCACCACCGCCGAAGCGCCGACCGCGGCCCCGGTCGTGGCGAAGCAGCCGCCGGAGCCGATTGAAGAGCTGCCGCCGGACCAGAAGCCGGAAGGTGACAACGTGCAGTGGATTCCCGGCTACTGGCACTGGGACGAAGAGGGCACGAAGTTCATTTGGATCAGCGGGTTCTGGCGTCAGCCGCCGCCGGGCCGCGTGTGGGTGCCGGGGTCGTGGCGCGAGGCGAAGGGCGGCTGGCAGTGGGTGTCCGGGTTCTGGCAAGAGGTGAACCCGCGGCCCGCTCAACCGAACCAGCCGCAGGCGCGGCCCGAAATCGAGTACCTGCCGCAGCCGCCGGAAACCATCGAGGTCGGGCCGACCGTGCCCGCGCCGAACGAGACCAGCTTCTACGTTCCGGGGTCGTGGGTGTGGCGCGGGCGCTACGTCTGGCGTCCGGGCACGTGGGTGGGCCACCGCGCGAACTGGCTGTGGTCGCCGGCCCGCTACCACTGGACGCCCGCCGGCTACGTGTTCGTGGACGGCTACTGGGACTACCCGGTCGCGACCCGCGGCATCTTGTTCGCGCCGGTCGTGTTCGTGCGGCCCATCCACCGCGGGTTCGTGTACACGCCGGTGTACGTCGTGAGCGAGCCGGCCCTGGTGGGCGCGCTGTTCGTGCGGCGCGGGTGTGGCAACTACTACTTCGGCGACTACTTCGACCGCCGCTACGTCGGCCTCGGCTACAACCCGTGGGCCGGGCGCGTGTCCGGCGTGTCGTTCACCATCGGGTTCGGCACCGGCCGCAACTGGGGCTACGACCCGCTGTTCAGCTACTACGCGGCGTCGTACCGCAACAGCCCGACGTGGGGCCGTAACGTGGGCGACCTGTACCAGGGCCGATACCGCGGCGACGTGTCGCGCCCGCCGACCACACTCGTTCAGCAGAACACGACGATCAACACCATCACCCGGACGAACGTGACCAACGTGACGAACAACATCACGGTGGTGAACGGCACCCCGCGGGTGGGCACCCGCGACGTGTCCAACGTGGCGATGGTGGCCCCGCTGAGCGCGGCCCCGGACCTGAACCGGACACGGTTCCAGCAGGTGAGCGCGGACGGTCGGCGCAACGAGGCGACCGCGGCCGGGCAACTGCGCGAGGTCGCGGCCCAGCGCCAGCGGTTGGAAACGCACGTCGCGACGCAGTCGCCCGCGGTGCGCCCGCCGGTGGGTCAGCCCGCGCCGCGCCCGCAGAGCATCATGCTCGACGTGCCGAAGGGCGTCGTCGCGCGGGCGCAGGTGAACGACGAGCGGAAGGCCCCGCCGCCGAACCCGTATCGCGGCGGCAGCACGATCACCGGCAACCCGAACCCGAAGCCCGATGTGCCGCCCGTGGTCCCGCCCCGCGTGGACCCGCGCCCGCCGGTGGTTCAGCCGAAGAACGATCCGCCGCGCATCGACCCGCGCCCACCAGTCGTGCAGCCGCCCGTGATACAGCCGAAGGTCGACCCGCGCCCGCCGGTGATCGTTCCCAAGAACGAGCCGCGCCCGCCGGTGATTCAGCCGAAGTTCGATCCGCCGCGCATCGACCCCAGGCCACCGGTGGTGACGCCGAAGGTCGAGCCGCGCCCCCCGGTGGTGCAGCCGCGGGTCGATCCGCCGAAGGTCGAGCCGAAGCCACCGGTTGTCGTACCCAAAGTGGAGCCGAAGCCGCCCGTCGTGCAGCCGCGGGTTGAGCCGCGCCCCCCCGTTATCCAGCCGAAGGTGGAACCGAAGCCGCCGGTGATCCAGCCGCGGGTTGATCCGCCCAAACCACCGGTCGTGCAACCGCGGGTTGACCCACCGCGGATCGAGCCGAAACCACCAGTGATTCAGCCGCGAGTTGAGCCGAAGCCGCCAGTGGTTCAGCCGAAGGTTGAGCCGCGCCCGCCAGTGATTCAACCGCGAGTAGAGCCGCCGAAGGTTGCGCCGCGTGTCGATCCGCCGAAGGCGATCCCACCCGCGCAGCCGCGGACGCAACCGGCCCCGGTCGGCAAGCCGCCGGCGAAGGGGAAGGGACGAGACGAGTAGGTGCGCGGGGGACATCGGCCGGGTTCGCCAAATACACGGCCGATGCCCCCCGCTCGCCTTGCCACAGTCACACCCCGCGCTTGGTCGGCTCCCAGATGTACTTGTGCATCTGCAACTGCATCCGCACTCGCGACAGCCCGGACTCCAGCAGCCAGCCGACCAACTCAACGGGCTTCACGCCGGTGAAGACGCAACTGACGAGACACGTGAACCGCTCGTCGAGGGCGTGCTCGCGAATGGCGCTCGCGGCCCAGTCCCAGTCGCGCCGCGACGCGATCACGAACTTGAGCTGATCCGTCGACTTCAGTGCGCCGAGGTTGGCCCACCGGTTGCGGTGCTCCTCGCCACTGTCCGGGCACTTCAGGTCCATGATAATGTGAACCCGCGGATCGACCGCGCTCACGTCGTGCGCGCCGCTCGTTTCGAGCAGCACGGTCTTCCCCGCGTCGCACAACTCGGTCATCAGCGGCAGCACGTCGGCCTGGAGCAGCGGTTCGCCGCCGGTGATCTCGACCAGTGGGCACCCGAAGGCGAGCGCCTTCGCCAGCACCGCAGCCCGGCTCATCCGCTCGCCCCGGTTGAAGGCGTGCGGGGTGTCGCACCAGTGGCACCGCGAGTCGCACACGGCGGTGCGGACGAACACGCACGGCAGCCCGGCGAAGGTGGATTCGCCCTGCACGCTCAGGTACAGTTCGTGGATCAGCAGTTCGCCCGCGCCCACGTCGCGCAACAGCGCGACGCGGTGCAGTGCCTCCGGCGGCACGTCGAGCAACGGGGTTCGTGGCGACTCGCTCATGCACCCATCTTAGCGGCCGCAGACGCGGGCGCTCGCGCCGCGTGCTACGAAAGCCCATCGTCCTGCCCCGTTGACGCGGCGAGCGAATCCTGCGACTGTAATACCACCCGCCGCGAGCCGCTCCCGCTCTCACCCGAACTGTTCCTCGAACCCACAGCCCCACCATGCCGCGACCGTACACGCCCGCCCCGCGCCCGCTGTCCCGCCGCACGTTCCTCCGCGGGGCCGGGGTCGCGATGGCCCTGCCGTTCCTCGACGCGATGCAGCCCGCGCGCGGCGCGCCAAAGGCCGACGTGCCGCGCCGCATGGTGTGCATCGAAACGAACATGGGCATCTTGCCGCAGTTCTTCTTCCCCGAAAAGATCGGCAAGGACTACGCGCCCACGCCGTACCTCGACAAGCTCAAGGCCCAGCGCGACCAGCTCACGGTGTTCAGCGGCACCAGTCACCCCGGCGTGACCGGCGGGCACGCGGCGGAAAAGTGCTTCCTCACGGGCACCCCGCACCCGGAGCGCGGCGGGTTCCGCAACTGGGTGTCGCTCGACCAGTACGCGGCCGAACAGTTCGGCAATCGCACCCGCTACCCGTCGCTCGTCCTCGGCTGCGGCAACGAGGGCCAGACCCTCAGCTACACCCGCAGCGGCGCGCCGATTCCAATTGAACGCAGCCCGCGCAAGCTGTTCGAGAAGCTCTTCGTTCAGGGCAAGCCGAACGAAGTGGCCGCGAAGCTCGAAGAGATCAAGCAGGGCCGCAGCACGCTCGACTTTGTGGGCGATGAGGCCAAGCGGCTGAACGCCTCGCTCTCCGCGGCGGACAAGGCCCGGCTCGAACAGTACATGACCAGCGTGCGCGAACTGGAACAGCGGCTCGCCAGCGCCGAGGACTGGGAGAAGAAGCCGAAGCCCAAGACCGACGCGAAGCCGCCCGAAGACGAGAAGGACCACCGCGAGTTCGCCCGGCAAACGAAGATCATGTTCGACGTCATCAAGCTGGCGCTCGAAACGGACTCGTCGCGGCTCGTGAGCCTGTTCATCGACACGACCGTGATCCACAACATCACGCACCACGGCAACCGGCCGGAAGTGCTCGCGGAACTGCGCGCGAAGGAAGAGGGCCAGTTCGACGCCCTCGGCCACCTGCTCAAGATTCTTGACGACACGAAGGAACAGGACGCGACGCTGCTGAACCGGACGATGGTGCTGTACGGCACCTGCATGGGCAGCGCGAACTCGCACTCGAACCACAACCTGCCGGTACTACTGGCAGGCGGCGGGTTCAAGCACGCCGGGCACCTCGCGTTCGACAAGGACAACAACTACCCACTCACGAACCTGTTCGTGTCGATGCTCCAGCGCCTCGGCATCGAGACGCGCGAGTTCTCGACGGGCAAGGGCACCATGCGGGGATTGGAGCTGGCGTAAGAGGGAAGCAAGACTTTCACGCAAAGGCGCGAAGACGCAAAGAAGACAGGAGAAAGCAGAAGACAGAAGACAGAAAGCAGAAAGCAGAAGACAGAAAGCAGGGTTTGAGGCAGACGAATGGTGGCGCTGGCGCTCAGACCGAGGGCGTGATTCGATCTGATCCATTCTCTGGTCTTCTCTTGTTTTCTTTGCGGCTTTGCGGCTGTGCGTGAGATGTCTTTGTTGGAGGAACGAGATGTCCGAGAACGACATCGCGAAGGTCGTCGTTGACGTGGCGTACCATGTTCATGTGGAGTTGGGACCGGGGCTGTTCGAGTCGGTCTACGAAGCGGTGCTCATTCACGAGTTGAAGAAGCGCGGGTTGCGGGTCGAAGATCAGGTCGCGGTTCCGGTGGAGTGGGACGGCCTGCGCCTCGACATCGGGTTCCGCGCCGACGTGATCGTTGAGAACCAGGTGATTCTGGAGCTGAAGTCGGTCGAATCGGTCGCCCCGGTTCACAAGAAACAACTGCTCACCTACCTGCGCCTGACCAACTGCCGCTTGGGGCTGCTCATCAACTTCGGGGCCGCGCTCATCAAGGACGGCATCACGCGCATCGCCAACGGTCTGCCTGAATAGCGACTGTCACGCAAAGCCGCTAAGACGCAAAGAAGGCATGAGAAGAGATCCAATGCGAGCCACACGAGACACCATGAACGCGACCACAAGAACTGGTTTTCACACTCTCTCTTCCTGCCTTCCTCCTGTCTTCTTTGCGTCTTTGCGGCTTTGCGTGAGCTTCTTGCTTCTGTCCTCAGTTGCCAGCGCCGCGCCGCCGGGAAAGTTCCTCGACGCGCACTGCACATCGTGCCACGACAAAGACACCAAAAAGGGCGGTCTCGACCTGACCGCGCTCACGTTCGACCCGGCAAACGCGGAGAACTTCGCCACCTGGGTGAAGGTTCACGACCGAGTCGCCAGCGGCGAGATGCCGCCCAAGAACAAGCCGCGCCCGGCCGCGGCCGACCTCGCCGCAGCGACGAAGGTGCTGAAAGACGACCTCGTTGCCGCTGAGGTGAAAGCGGCCCGCGCTGACGGCAAGACCCGCCTGCGCCGGCTGACCCGCGCCGAGTATGAGAACACGATGCGCGACCTGTTCGACCTGCCGGGCGTTCCGCTGCAAATCGACCTGCCGCCGGACGGTCAGGTTCACGGCTTCGACCGCAACGCCGACGCGCTCGACCTGTCGCACGTCAACCTCGCGAAGTACCTCGAAGCCGCCGACCGCGTGCTCGACTTTGCCATCGTGACGCGCCCGCGCGCGCCGAAACCGGACAAGTTCCGCACCTCGCTCGCGTACCCGTCGGGGTTCGTCGCCCACGTGCTGATGAACGGCGACGGGGTACTGCTGAAGGACAAGAAGCCGGACCCGGACTTCCCGCCGGCCGGGCTTCAGGGGCACATCGACCAGGGCGCGCACGAGCGCATGGGGTCGTTTCGCAACGGGGCCAGCGTCGGCCTGTTCCGCCACGAGGACGAATCGTTCCACCCGTACTTCAACGAGTGGGTGACGATCTACCCCGGCCGGTACCGGCTCACCACGTCACTCTGGAGCTTCCAGTGGGACAAGGGAAAGGTGCTGCCGTCGCGCGGCACCGAGGCGGCGCGGCTCTCCGTCGTGCAGCTCACCGGCGACGGGCGCGGCGGCGGGCACCCCAGCGCCGTGCTCACCCACCTCGACGCCCCCAGCATCAAGGAGCAGAAGCACGTCGTCTCGGCGTGGCTGAACCCGCGCGAGACGATCGGGTTCAACACCGCGTCGCTGGCCCCGGCCGCGAACTACTACAAGAAGGACCGCGCGATGGGCTTCACCGGCCCGGCCATCGCCTGCGACTACTTCGAGATCGAAGGGCCGATCCACGACACCTGGCCCCCGCTCGGTCACAAGCGGCTGTTCGGGAACCTCGAAATCAAGCCGTTCGACCCCAAAGCGAACCCGAAGATCCCCCCCCCGCGGCGCGCGCCGGAGCGCGAGCGCCAGCAGTTGTTCATGGCCCGCAACAAGCCCGATCCGGTCGAAGGTGTGTGGAGCGTGTTCAGCGCCAACCCGGTCAACGACGCGCGCAAGCTGCTTTCGGAGTTCCTGCCCCGCGCGTTCCGCCGCCCGGTCGCGCCGGCCGTCGTGAATGGCTACGTGAATCAGGTCGCGGCGCGGATCGAAGCCGGCGACTGCTTCGAGACCGCGATGCGCTACGCCTACCGCGCCGCGCTCTGCTCGCCCGACTTCCTGTACCACGTCGAACCGGCCGGCGAACTCGACCAGTACGCGCTTGTGAACCGGCTGTCGTACTTCCTGTGGAACTCGATGCCCGACGACGAGCTGACGAAGCTGGCCGCGGCCGGGAAGCTGAACGGCCGGCTCGCCCTCAGCCTGGAACTCGACCGGATGCTGCGCGACCCGAAGTCGCAGCGGTTCGTCGAAGACTTCCTCGGCCAGTGGCTCAAGCTGCGGCTCATCGCCGCCAACGACCCGGACCGCAAGCTGTACCCGGAGTTCAACAAGTACCTGCAAGACTCCATGCTGATGGAGAGCCACGCCTACTTCCGCGAACTGCTCGCGAACAACTTGCCCGTGAGATACCTTGTGAAGTCGGACTTCGCGATGCTCAACGGGCGGCTCGCGGCCCACTACAACCTACCGCCGGTGGACGGCACGCAGGTGCGGCAGGTGCCGCTGCCGAAGGGGACGCCGCGCGGCGCGTTCCTCACCCAGGCCGCGATCCTGAAAGTGACCGCGAACGGCACCACCACGTCGCCCGTGCCGCGCGGCGCGTTCGTGCTCGACCGCTTCTTCGGCCAGCCGCCCGCGCCGCCGCCGCCGAACGTGCCCGCGGTCGAACCGGACGTGCGCGGCGCGGTGACGATCCGCGAGCAACTCGACAAGCACCGCAACAACGCCGCGTGCGCCAGTTGCCACACGAAGATGGACCCGCCCGGCTTCGCGCTCGAAGAGTTCGACGTGATCGGCGGACACCGCGCCCGCTACCGGTCACTCGGGACCGGCGACGCGGCCCCGCGCGGCACCATCGACCCGTTCATCGGCATCGGGTTCAAACTCGGCCCGAAGGTCGATTCCAGCGGCGCGCTGCCCGACGGTCGCAAGTTCGCGAATCTCGTCGAGTTCCAGAACCTGCTCGCGGCCGAGAAGGAACTGCTGCTGACGAATCTGGCGCGGCAGTTCGCGGTGTACGGCACCGGCCGCGGCGTGTCGTTCGCCGACCGCGACGACATCGCCGAACTCGTGCAGACAACGGCGAAGCAGGGCGGCGGCGTCCGCACGCTGCTGAACGAACTGATCGACAGCCGGCTGTTCAGGTCGCGGTAACTGGGCGACCCAGAGAATCGCGCCGCAACTCGTGTGTAACGGCGCAATCCGTCGCGCGTGTGTCTCCGTCTTGTGGTTGTTACCATCGTCGGTATGGAGACACCCGTGAACAACCTCCCCCTCTCCCGCCGTGGGTTTCTGGCCGCGTCCGGGGCTGGCGCGCTCGCCACCCTTGCGCCGCCGCTCGCCCGCGCCGCGGACGGCGCGAAAGACGCTGCCGCCGCGACCAACGCATTCAGCGCGGACCTGTACCGCCGGCTCGCCGGGCCGACCAGCGAGGAGAAGGGGAACCTGTTCTTCTCGCCGTTCAGCATCGAGGCCGCGCTCGCCATGACCAGCGCCGGCGCTCGCGGCACCACGCTCGACGAGATGCAGAAGGTGCTGCACCTGCCCAAAGAGCCGCACGCGGCGTTCGGTGAGCTGTTCGGTCGGCTCAACGTGAAGACCGATGACGTCAAGCGGTCCTACGGACTCTCCGTCGCCAACGCGATCTGGGCACAGAAGGGCTACCCCTGGGAGAAAGAGTTCACCGACCTGACCCGCAAGCACTACGGGGCCGGGACGGTGGAAACGGACTTCGCCGAGTCCGAAGCCGCACGCGCGCAGATCAACAAGTGGGTCGAGAAGGAGACGCGCGAGAAGATCAAAAACATCATCGGGCCGGGCGTCATCACCGCGCTCACGCGGATGGTTCTCGCCAACGCCATCTACTTCAAGAGCAACTGGCTCTACCAGTTCGACAAGAAGAACACGAAGGACGCGCCGTTCGCGCTGGCCGACGGCAAGAAGGCCGAGGTGCCGCTCATGCACCTGTCCGGCAAACTCAAGTACGGCGAGATGCGCACGTTCGTGACCCGCGTGGGCGAGATCACCCAGGTGCTGGAACTGCCCTACGCCGGCAAAGACCTGTCCATGCTGGTGCTCCTGCCCGAAGCACGCAGCGGCGTTCACCGGCTGGCGCAGTGGCTCGGCGGCAAGACGCTCGATACCGTGAAGTTGGCCGAGACCGAGGTGAAGGTCTGGCTCCCGCGGTTCAAGAGCGAGAGCGCGATCAGCCTCAAACCGGTGCTATCGGACATGGGGATGAGGGCCGCGTTCGGCAACGCCGACTTCACCGGCATGTCGCCGAAGGGTAAGGAACTGTACATCTCGCACGTCCTGCACAAGGCGTTCGTGGACGTGAACGAAGAGGGTACCGAGGCGGCGGCGGCCACGGTGGTCGTGGTGAAGGGCAAGAGCAAGCCGCCG
>SXHE01000691.1 GCA_005773755.1 Planctomycetia bacterium | reverse complement strand
GGCTTGCGCGAGGTCGAAGGTGAGCGGCTTGTCGCAGACGACGTTGAATCCGGCTTCGGCGAACGTCTTGGCGATCTCGAAGTGCGTGTGGTTGGGCGTCGCGACCGAAACGAAGTCGACCTTGTCGGCGCGCTTGGCCTCGGCGTCGGCCATCTCCTTGTACGAGCCGTACGCGCGCTCGGCGGGGATGTCGTAGTCGCTGGCGCTGGCCTTCGCGCGCGCCGCATCCGAGGAGAGCGCCCCGGCGACGAGCGCCGCGCGGTTGTCGAGCACCGCGGCCGTGGCGTGTACGCGCCCGATGAACGCGCCCTGCCCGCCCCCGATGAGGCCCATGCGCAGCTTACGATTGAGCGATCCGTTGGTCGGCACGGTGAACTCCGGAGAGAGTGGAGGAGGAACGTCGTGCCGGGAATTGTAAGGACGGCGCGCGCGGCGTCAGCCCCCAGAATCGAGCAGCAGCGCGCCGACGCAGACGAGGAGTGCGACACCGGCCCCAACGACGGCACCCGTTGGACCGAAAGCGAGGTAGCCAATAGCCGCGAACGGAAGGACGAGCAGCAGCAACGAGTACGGCGGCGCGAGCCAGAGAAGCGTACCCGCGTCGCGGGTCATGCGCCGCGCCGCGCTATTGAGAGGAGGTGTCGGTTCAGCGCTGGTCCGCGGGGCCGCGTCTTGCGTCGCGCCGCACTGCGGGCACACCGCGGCGCTGTTCTCGATCGGCACGCGGCACTGACGGCACGGGCGCATGGGCACCGCCTTTCGGTTACTGTTTCTTCGCCTTCGCCAGCTCCTCTCGGAGCTTCGCGAGTTCGGCCAAGACATCACCGGGCAGCGGAACCAGTTCGCCACGGAACCAGTACCGCACCCACTCGCCCAGTAGCCCCACTTCGAGTTCCAGTTCAGGCATCGCGTGCCGACCGGCGGCGTTCGGCCGTACCGCTGTGTATTCGCCATCACCCAGACGGAACACGGATAGTTCCGCGGCAGTTGGCGAGTGCAAGTAGTACGGCGCGTTCAGTTCACCCGCCTCATCGCGAGAGGTACTCGTTTCGGTGTAGTCGGCTACCAGGAACGGGGTGGCGTGTTGGAGCGGAACGTCGTAGCGGTTCCCGACTACGATCACTCGTTCGTGATGGAACACGACGGTATCTGGCGCGGTCTGGGCCGGCTCCTTCACACCCTCACGCGGAAACTGCACGAGCAGGTTCGTGAACGCTTGCACGTCCGGCCGCACGCCGCGCACGATCTCCAACGACCAACGGGTAACGTCGCGCTGCCTCGCTCGCCGTTCGTCAACGTTGTCGTGACATTGCCGCTCGAGGAACCAGTAAGCCGCCGCCGAATAGCGGTACGCCAATTCGATTCGGCCCGCGTCGGCAGTCATAGGGTTCCCTCCGTTGCGTCTCAGAATACTCTCCCGCTCGCCCCATGAAAAGCTCGACCGCCCGCGCCGCGGCCCACTTCCGGGCGCGGCGCGGGCGGTCTTGGTTGGCCCCACCCGCGTGGTTACTTCGCGGGTTCGGACAGGCGGCCCAGGAACAGCACGCTGCCGGTGTGGTGGTCGCGGATCAGGTACAGGAACGGGCGGTCGGCGCGGAAGTGTTTCGGCGGGCGCGGCTCTTGCACGCCGGTCGCGCCCACCACCACGCCAGTCGCGGCGGCGGCCTCGGTGCCCTCCTCGTTCACGTCCACGAACGCCTTGTGCAGCACCGCGCTAATGCTCAGCGGTTCGGCGGTCGCCATGCCGCTGAAGTCGGCCCGGTCGAACGCCGCCTTCATGCCCAGTGCCTTCAGCGGCTCGTTCAGCGTCAGCGCCTTCTCCACCTTGAACGTCGGCAGGTGGACGTGAACTTCCTGCTCGAAGCGGAACGACTTCAGCACCGCGCTCAGCTTGTCGCCGGTCAGCTCCTTCTCGACCGCGGGCAGGCCGTCCGGCTTGCGCGGCAGGATCACGGTCATGCTGAGGCGCTTGCCGACGTAGGGCAGGTCGAGCGCCTGATAGCCGTCCGTCTCGGCGTAGGTGTACGCGCCGACGCGGTGCATCAGCGGGGCCTCGGCCTTCGTGCCGTTCGCCAACAGGAACGGCGCGGGTTTCGTCGCGTCCTTCTTGAACTGCTCGGCCCAGTCGCCCTTGAAGTAGATAGCGTTGGTGAGCACCAGCCGCGTCAGCCCGGTCACGCTCCCCTTCGGCAGCAGGTCTTTGATCTTCTCACGGGTCTCCTTCTCGACCCAGGTGTTGATGGTGACGCGCGCGGCCTCGGCGTCGCCCTTGTAGTCCACGTCGAACAGGCCCGCGGCGTAGTCGGTGGCGACCAGCTTCTTGTAGTCCGGCTTCCACGGGTAGCCCTGTTGCGCCCAGAGCGCGTTGGCGGTGGAGAGCGTGTAGCCGCGCTTCTTGGGCTCCGCGCCGGCGTCGTTGATGCTCCTGAGGACCGTGCCGAACGCGGCCGGCGCGTCCTTCGGCAGGTGCAGCACCTGTTCCATCTCGTCGAACGTCTTCCCCTTCGCCCCGGCCGCGGTCATACCCAGCGCGGTCGAGATGCTGAACGGCGACAGGAACAGGTTGCCGGCCTCGCCCTTGAGCTGACCGTACAGGTCGCACCCGAACGCCGTGTTCCCGGCGACCAGCTTCGCGGTGTCGACCTTGCCTTCGGCGCTCTTGGCGAGCCGTGGGAACATCGCGCCCGCGCCGAGCGCGGCGGACGCGGACAGGAACTTGCGACGGGACAGAGCGTTCATGGGAACTCCGGGGAGAGGTGAGAGCGACAACACCACTACGACGGAGAAGTGCGGGTAACAGATTGGTCACAAGCAAAAGGTAATCGCGCGCCGTTCACCCCACAACCGCGATGCTCTCCGCGCCGGCCTTGATCGTCTGGTCGATGTGGGCGTCGGTCATCGCGGCGCAGGTGAACGCGGCCTCGAACTGGCTGCACGGCAGGTACACGCCGCGGTCCATCATCGCCCAGAAGAACCGGCCGAACCGGGCGGTGTCGGTGGTCTTCGCGGTGTCCAGATCGGTCACGTCGGTGCCCGTGAAGAACAGCGTCCACATGCTGCCCACGCGGTTGAACCGCACCGGAACGCCGGCCGCGGCTGCCGCCTTCAGCAGCCCTTCGCCGATGCGCGCGCTCTGCGCGTCGAGGCGCGCGTACGGCGGGTTCGCTTTCAGTTCCGAGAGGGTGGCGATGCCGGCGGCCATCGCGACCGGGTTACCGGACAGCGTGCC
>SXHE01000690.1 GCA_005773755.1 Planctomycetia bacterium | reverse complement strand
GACCGCTCAGCCACCAGCCGAGCGCGAAGAGCGTCGCTCCGCCGACCGCGGGCGTCAGGTGCCAAACGTCGGTGTAGCCGATCGCGGGGTGAACGAAGATCGCGGTGCCGAAGCCGGCGACGCCCGCGAGGGCCAGCGCCTGCCGGCCGGCGCGGTCCGGTTCCCCGCGCCACACGCCGCCGAAGAGCAACACGCCGCAACAGCACACCGCGCCGCCGAACCCGGCCCGGTCGTGGGCGATCAGCGGCACCAGACGCGGGTTGAGCGCATCCAACTCCGCGCGCCCCATTCCGAGGAACGCCACGTCTTCCGGCACGAACACGTACGTTATCCCCACGGCCGTGATCGTGACCCCGCCGCCGATCATTCCCAGCGACGCGACGAGCAGCAGCGCGCTCCCCACGCACCGGCGGTCGCGGATCGACGTAAACCACGCGGGCCGCGCGAGCCATCGGCGCGCGGTCGCCCGCCACACGATCTTCCGCCGCGACACGAACAGCCCCACGAGGAACAGCGGGGCCAGCACTCCGGTCGCGGCCCCGTGCCAGGTGTCGAGGTAGCCGTAGCCGAGGTAGGCGAGGAAGCTGGCGAACCCCACGCCGCCGCTCGCGGCGAGCACGTCCCACGCCCACCGCTCGCCGCGACCCATCGGCCCGGCGACCAGCCACAGGTACATCAGCCCGATTGCGACGAGGGTTCCGCCGAACGCGACGCGGTCGTGAACCATGAAGTGAACCACGCGGCACTCGTTCACCGCGCACAACTCGCCCGGCGTCATGCCGAGGAACGCGACGTCGTGCGGGAGGAACTCGCCGCGGGCTGCGACGAACAGCGCGAACCCGCCGGCCACGATGAGGGCAAGGCCCACAACCGCCAGCGGCGCGCGCCCGTCGCCGACCAGCAGCGCGAACAAGCCGGCGGATTTGGAAGTCGGGTGTGGCACGACGGACATGCTACAACCCCACGCGGACGGCGGGCACTCCGGCGCGGTCCAAGTGCGGGTCGAGGCGGCGCGCCAGTTCCGGCCACCGGTGATGCGGCACGGACGGGAACAGGTGGTGTTCCAGATGATACAGGTGATCGAGCGCGACGAGCCGGACCAACCACCCGCGGAACCGGCGGGTCCGGAGCAACGGGCTACCGCCGGCGGGCGTGTGCGGAATGTACGCGGTCGCGAGCGGCACGAGCCACGTTCCCAGGTACGCCAGCCCGACGTACACGAGCAGAACGACCGACCACCCGCACGCCGCCGCGACAACGGCCGCACTCACGAGGCCCGCGCTCACGACTCCTTCGAGCAGCAACCGCGGCCTATGTGCCGGATATCGCCGGACCGCCCAGTACCACAGGCGCAGAAAGAACAGCGGGCCGCTCGCCAGCGCCGCGAACAGCCCGCGGTGCGCCGCGGCGGCTTCCGGGTCGTCGCTCGCTTCCGGGTAACGCGCGTGGTGGTTCAGGTGTGCGAGCCGGTAGGCGCGCCCGCTACGGAGCACGAGCAGTTCGATAGCGGTGAGGAAGATGTCGTTCCACTGCTTCGGCAGACGCAACGTGCGGTGAACGAGGTCGTGCGAGACGGAACCGTAGGTGACGAAGCTCAGCGCGACCACGCACCCGACCGCGACCGGCCACCACCCGGCACCCGCAACCGCGAAGTACGCGCCCGCGAGCACGAACGGGGTCGCCAGTGAGACCGCGACCCGCCACAGGGCCACGTCGAGCAGATCGCGGCCGAGTTCGCCGAGCGTTGGGACAGAAGGTTCATTCGGGGAACTCATGGGGCGGCCTCGCGGGACTTCACCAGTTACCCGCAACCGCCCCCTATGATTAACAGATCGGAACGGGGTTCACACCAGCACGTCTTTGTTCTCGAAGGTGCCGCGCATCTGCTTGCGGTAGACGTGGGCGCTGCCGTCCACGATACCCGCGGTGCTCTTCACCTTCACGAACGTCTCGGCGAGGCCCGGCGTCTCCTCCCACTGCGGCGGCGCGTCGCCCTCCACCTGGCAGAACAGCGCGTGATCGAACCCGGCCTTCGCGGGCACGGTGCCGTCGTGGATGTGGACCGTGGGGAAGAACAGCACCTTCTTGTCGAGCCGCGGGAACTCGAACGCCATCGGGTGAACCTTGCTCTGACCCTTCTCCGGCTTCTTCAGCTTGAACACCGCGAAGCCCCACTCCTTGTACTGCGGCAGCTTGTCCCACACGCCCGCCGGCAAGCGGAACTGCTTGTCCAGTCGGTCGAAGTCCTTCACCGCCGGGACGAACGACGCGACGAAGTCGCCGACCTCGACCACCGTGAGCTTGTTGCCCGGGTCCTTCGGCCCGCGACCGGGAGGGGCGTCGCTCTTCGGCACCGGGAACCCCCCGCGCAGGTCCGCGAAGAAGGCGTCGTACTTCTGGAGGCTGATGAACTTGACCGCGTCTTCGGCGCTGCCTTTGGGCGTGGGGATCGGCAGGATCATCGCCACGTCCGCGCCGGACTGGAACGACATGCTGTACACCAGGAACTGGCGGCCGTCTTTCAACGCGCGGGCGAAGATGTTCGTGTCCGCGACCACTTCGACTTTACCAGAGAAACAACACATGGGGGAACCCTTTGAGGAGGTGGATGGGGGAAACTGTCGCACGGCCGCGGCGCGCGTCCGACGCGCGCTGCGGCCGGCTCAGGACTCACTATTACGGCTTCGTGTCCTTCAGCTTGCCGGCGTCCACGACGAGCACAGTGCCGTCGCCGGTGCGCACGGCGAGGTCCGCGCCGCCCGGCCGGAACGTCACCCCGCGCATCGATTCGGCCGTCCCGTGCGGGTAGCCGGTCGCGACGGTCAGCGCCTTGGTCGCGCCCTTCGCGTCGATCACCTTCACCACGATCGCGGGCTTGTTGGGGTCGGACGTGTCCAGCGCGATGAACCCGACCGACTTGCCGTCGGACGAGAGCGCGAGCGGCCCCGTGCCGGCGTCGATCACGCGGTCCTTCTCGCGGCCCGGCAGGTTCACGACGCGGACCGCGCTGAACCGCTGGCCGGGGTTGCCGAACCGCGGGCCGCCGGGCCGGGGCGGGTCGAACCCGTACACCTGCGACTCGACGATCACCAGCGTCACGCCGTCCGCGAGCGGGTACAGCGCGCCCACTTCCGCGCGAGTGAACCGCAGGTTCTGCCGCGCTTCACCCGCGGCGGCCCGCCACAGTTGCACTTCCTTCCCGGTCTTCAGCTCGAACCGGCGCACCGCGACCGGGCCGGGGTTCTTCCCGTCCGGCTGTTCCGGCTCGGCCGCGCGGCCGTAGCCGACGAACAGGTGCGTGCCGTCCGCGGAGAGCGCCACCGCGGTCGCGCCCTTCGGCGACTTGACGGTGTGCTTCTCGTCGCCGGTCAGCACGTCGAACGCGGTGACCGCGCCTTCTTCCTTGCCCGTGACCGCGACGAACAGCTTGCCATCGGCGGAAAACGCCGCGTAGAACTGCGGCGGGCCGGGCTGACGCATCGGCGGGGGCGGGGGAAACGCGCCGCCGCCGACGGGCGGGGGCGGGGGGAACGCCCCGTCCTTCACCGGCAGCGGGGGCGGGGGCAGCGGGAACGGCTCGTCGCCGAAACCGCCCGTGCCCGGCTCGCGGTACACGAACAGCGCCGCCTTCGGCTTCGCGCTCGCTTCGCCGGTGTCCAGGTTCCAGAGGGTGAACGCGCCGGCGTCGGTCGCGGTCGCGAGGTACTTGCCGTCCGCGCTCACCGTCACCGGCTGTTCGCCCTTCAGCGCCAGCGTGCGCTCTTTCAGGTGCTTGCCGGTGTCCGCGTCGAAGTCGTGAACGGTGCCGTTGGAGTGAACCGTGCGCAGCACCTTGCCGCCGGTCGCGTACACCGCACGGAACACCGGCGACCACGCGGCGAGCATCGTGTGTTCCAGCTTGCCGGTTTCGGCCTCGTACACGCGAAGCGACCCGTCTTGCCCGCCGACCGCGAGCCGCTTGCCGTCGTTGGTCAGCAGGATGGACGCCGTGGAAACGGGCAGCTCGATGCGCTTGAGTTCGGTGCCGGTCGCGTCCGCAACCACAACGGAGCGGCCCGGTTGGTACTGCTGCTTCTGCACGACCCACGCGACGCGACCCATCGCCCGCGCGAACTGAAGGTGCTCGGACGGCACCTCGCCCGCCGGCGGCTTCACCACGAGTTGCTCCTTGCCACCTTCCATCTCGAACACCTTGAACAGCTCCTTCGGCCACGTGTTCACCAGCAACAGGTTGACGTCGGACGAGAAGGCGACGCGGGTGCGCCCCGGCGAGAACTGCACGTCGATCTTGTGAACGAGCGCGCCGGTGGCGGCGTCCCACACGCGCACGCGGCCCGCGTCCACGCCGGCCGCGACGTACTTGCCCTTCGGCGACCACGTCGCGTTGTGGAAGAACTGGTTCGCCGCGGTCTCGGCGAAGTAGTCCTTCTTCACCGGCTTCTGAGTCGCCACGTCGTACAGTTCCAGCTTCGTGCTGCCGACCAGCAGTCGCTTGCTGTCGGCGGAGAAGCACAGGTTGTAGCCGTGGCCGGTCAGGTCGATGTGCTCGGCCTTCGTGATGTCCTTGCCGGTCGTGGCGTCCCAGAGCCGGAGCCGGTTGTCGATGCCGCTGGTGGCGATGGTCGCGCCGTCCGGCGAGAACGCGGCGGCCATCACGCCGGTGTGGTGGTAGCGGAGCGTGCGGACGTGTTTGCCGGTTTCGACGTTCCACAGCTCGACGGGCGAATCGAGGCCGCCGATGTAACCGGCGTTGCTGATCGCCGCCAGCGTCTTGCCGTCCGCGGAGAACGCGAGCACGATCGTCGCGTGGGTGGTGTTGCGGCCGACGCGGAACTTCGCGCCGTCGGGCAACTTGTCGCCCGGCGCTTCGGCCGCGAGCGCCGTGGGCACGAGCGCCCCGAGTAAGAGGAGTGCGAGCGCGCGTGTCATGGCGAGTGCCCTTGTGGTGCAGGCGACGTGCGAGGCGTGGGGGTATTGTCCGGTCGCCGGGCGGTTCGGGCAACGGCAACTGCCGGATGTTACACGCGGCGGTGCGCATTCGGGCGTGCCGAAACTGGTTCGCGCGGGTATCGTGGATCGTGGGACCAACAGGTAGCTGAGACGATGCGAACCGAACGCCGAACGCCGATCCGCATTTCGCGCGCGCTCCTCTGGGTCGCGGTCCTCACTTCGCACGCCGCCGCGCGCGACAAGCCGCAGCTCTTCGAGAAGGAAGAACACTACTACGGCGCGAAGAGTTTCGGGTTCGGCGAGGGCGGCGTGCGGTGGGAGGTGCCGCGCACGACCGCCGTGGACGGCGAGCCGTTCGCCGCGACGCTTGTGATCGGCAGCGCGCAGTACCCGGTGCTGAACCCGACCGAGGTGCGCAAACCCGACCTGTCGAATCTCTCTGCCTTCGACTCGTTCGCCGTGGCCGACGTGCCCGACCCGCCGCGCACGGT
>SXHE01000689.1 GCA_005773755.1 Planctomycetia bacterium | reverse complement strand
TTCATGTCGTTCTGGTCTTTGCCGGACGACCCCATCCACACCTTCTCGATGTCCTTGAGCGGGTCGAGGCCCATCTCTTCGAGCAGCTTCTTCGCCTCTTGCCCGTCGAGCGCCTGCTTGATCTGGTCGAGGGCGAACTTCTTGATGATGTCGGAGCCGACGAGCTGCTTGAGGTTGACGTAGGTGACGGTGTCCGCGTCGGCCGGGAGCAGCTTGTCCGGTTCGACGGCGCGGGCGGCGGGGGCGGTGAGGGCGGCGGCGAGCAGGGCCGCCACACCGAAGCGGGACAGGCGCGGCATGTGAACGATCCTTTCGGGAGGAATGGCACCGGCCGGGGGCTTCCGGCCACGGCGTATTCTACCCGGCGGTGTGGTGGCCGGTTTCGCGGATTTCGGATTCGCTTACGGTGGGGGCGGCGACCACGGGTTCCCGGCCAGTTCCCGCGCCCACAACTCCTTGCCGCCCTTCACCACCTTGAACGTCACCTTCGTCAGCATCGGCGCGCCGGGCTTGAACCCCGGCAGCTCCTCGTTCATCTCGAACGTGAGGTCGCCGAGCTTGTTCGTGCCGCCGCTCGCCGGGCCGGGCGCGAAGTCGGTGTCCTTCGGCTTGCCGTTCGCGGGCGTCACCTTACCGGTTTTCAGGTCGAACTTCGCCAGCCCGGATTCGTTCTTCCGGGCCGCGGCCTCGATCTCAGGACTGGGTCGCGCGCCGCCAGAGTAGAACGCGCCGGCCTGCCACGCCACGATCACGCTCTCGCCGTCGGCGCGGGCCGCGGTGCGGAACGTGCGCCCCCAGGTCTTCGCCGTGGTCGCCCAGTCCGGCAGCGCGACGGCGTCCGACTTGCCGACCGTCTTGCCGCTCTCGGCGTCGACCGCCACGACGCGGAAGGTGTTCCCCTTCTTCGGGTCGCCGTCCCACGTCAGGACGAGTTTGTCCGACGCGCCCGCGAGCTTGGCCGCGTCCTTGTTCGCCCACAGGAGCTTGCCGGTCGCCAGTTCGACGGCCTCGATGCCGCCGGCCTTCGCGGGCAGGAACACGGCCTTCTGATCGACGGACACGACGCCGGCCCCGACGACCGGGGTTCCGGCCTTCGGCGGGTCGGCCGCGTACAGCGGCACTGCGACGAACAGCGCCGCGATTGCGAGGAGTTGTTTCATGGGACAGGCTCCGCGAGAGAGACGGAGGAAAGCCTATCCTACAAGTACGTCGAGAGCAGGTACAGCACGAGGCCGATGGCGACGAGGAACCCGGTGATGCGTAGCCCCCACCCGGTGGCCTCGTGGACGATCTTGTCCCACCGATCGTGGCGCGTGGCCGCGTACACCAGGCTCACCACCACGAGCAGGATCGGCAGGTCCCAATAGATGCTGACGGCCAGAAGCGGAAGCATTACTGGCCCCCCTGTTGGCCGGGCGGGTTCGGTACCTGCGCCGGCGGTGGCAAATCGAGCGGCACCTGCGCCGGCGGGAACACCGGTCGGGGCGCGGGCGGTGGAGGTGGCGCGGGCGGAGGCTTCGGCGCGCTCGCGGCGGCGTTCGCGTCTTCCATGTCCGGGTCGTCCACCCAGCCGGTCTGCTTGAGCGGCTCGCGGAACATGGGGCCGGCGAAGGCGTCGTAAATCACCAACAGGTTCAGCACACCGGCGATCACCGTGTACACCCAACCCAGGTCCCAGCGCTTGTTCCCGTTCCGCTGGAGGTCGTTCAGTTCCTTCTCGTCGGGCGTGCGCTGGAACTTGCCGGTTACCGGCGCGGCGTCTTTGGTGGAGTCGTACACCGCGTACTGGTACACCGCGGGCCACGCGGCGGTGCCGATCCAGAACTGGCCGAGGAACTGGGGGCGGTACGACGCGGCCTTCGCGGGGCCGCCGAGCGTCTGTCCGGCGACGGACACGTCCGGCAGGCTGCTGGCGTCCGGCAGCCAGACGTTGCGCCACTGGCCCATCCACATGCCGTAGAAGAACAGCGCGTACAGGCCGCCGAAGAACAGCAGCCCCTTCCCCACCCGGCCCTGGTAAACCTGGCCGAGGCCGGGGATCAGGTAACTGAGTAGCGCGGCGAGCGGGTCGAGCTTGACCGGCGGGATCGGCGGTTCGGGGGTCGGCGGTGACGCCATCAGCGGGCCTCAGCGGAGACGAGTCCGGGCAAGGCGCGTGACGCGCCCTCTCGGTCTTTCGCCGGGGACCGCGCGAAATTGCCGATTCTCCGATTATACGCGCCGCCCAACTCTTGGCGAGCGGTCGCGCATCGGGGTTCGCGCTCGACGACAAGACGGACGAACTAAACGACCGGGACCGCGGTTGACGCGCGGTTTCCCCGACCGAATGCTCTCCGCATACCACGACGGCTCCGCTGACGAAAGCTACATCACTTCGCGCACCTTCAGCTCGCCGCCTTCTTCCCAATCGAAGAGCATCAGATCGGCCGGTGCGCCCGGTTCTAGCTTCGTGACCGGGAGGCCGAGCAAGCGGCGCGGTTGCGCGCTGGCGAGGTCGACCGCTTCGCCCAGGGTGATCCCGGCCATGCGGATCGCGTTCGCCACGCACAGGTCCGTGAAGTGCCCGCTGCCGGCCAGGAACGGCGTTCCGCTCACGACCACTTTCCCCGAATCGAGCACTTCCAGGTCGGTGCCCCACGCGCGGTACTTGCCCGGCGGCAGCCCGGCGAGGCTGCTGGCGTCGCAGGTGATGAGCGTGCGCGCCAGCCCTTTTACGCGAACGAACGACTTCACCAGCGCCGGCGGAAGGTGGTGCCCGTCGGTGATGAGGCTCGCCCACAGGTCGTCGCACGCGAGCTGCTCCCACAGGTAGTTGTCGTGCCGCGGCAACAGCGCGTGGCAGCCGTTGCCCAGGTGCGTGCTGGTCTTCGCGCCGGCGCGCACGGCGTCCCGAATCTGCGCGCCGGTCGCGGCGGTGTGCCCGATGGCGACCACGACGCCGGCCGCGGTCAGGTGCTCGATGAACGCGAGCGCGCCGGCGCGCTCCGGTGCGACCGTGACCATGCGGATGCGCCCGCCGGCCGCGTCCTGCCAGCGGCGGAACTCGTCCCAATCCGGGTCGCGGGCGTGCTCCTTCGGGTGCGCCCCGCGCGGCCCGTCGTCGCCCGACAGGTACGGCCCGTCCAGGTGGAAGCACGGCAGCCGGCGCGCGAGGTCGGCGTCGGCGTCGAGCGCCCGCGCGAGTGTGGCGAACCCGTGGTGCAGCGCGTCGAAACTGTTGGTGACGAGTGTGGGGCAGAACGCGCCGATGCCGTGCGCCCGGCACACGTCCGCGACCGCGCGCACGTTGTCCGGCGTCAGATCGGGCGAGTTGAAGCTGATGCCGAGGCAGCCGTTGATCTGCGGATCGAAGAACGCCGGCGCGATCCACTCGCGCGGGTTTCGGTCGGATTCGGTGACGGAAGCGAGGCGGCCGGCCTCGACCGCGACCGCGAGCGGCGTCCCGGTGGCGTAGTGCCTGGCGTGGTAGATCATGGTTTGTGGGTGGTGCGGGCCAACGGGCGGGGGTAAATTGTGTTAACACTGTTGTGCCCACTTCACCACACCTTTCGGGCGAGTGCCATGCTCAGCCGCGCGAATCCGCTTCTCGTCGCCCTGTTGGTGGCGAGCCAGACCGCCGCCGCACCGGTGCCGCCGCAGCCGAAGCCGGACGATTCGGTTTCGACCAGCGCGGTGCGGCTCCTCGAACACCGCAAGATTCAGAAGGAACTGAAGATGACCGGCGACCAGCGGATCGCCATCGTCGACGGGCGGGCCGACGTGGAGGAGGCGTTCGAGAAGAAGTTCGCCGAGTTGGGGAACAACCCGAACGCGACCGAGGAGATGTACGCGGCGCTCGACCGCGCCCAGCGCAAGGCCCTCGACGACGTGCTGGCGACCGCGGTCGCGAAGGGGCTGACCGCGGCGCAGCGGGGCCGGCTCCGTCAGCTCGACTGGCACGTGCGCGGGGCCGAAGCGTTCGCCGACCCGCAAGTAGCGAAGAAGCTCCAGCTCACCGACGTACAGCAGAAGAAGGCGGCGGAGGTCACCGAGCAACTGCGCGCCGGGGTGAACCGCTACCTCCAGGGCGACGGCGAGGAGGACGAAAACAAGCGCAAAGCCGGGCTGTTCGGGTTCCGCGCAGAGCGGCTCAAGGAGATCGAGGGCACGCTGACTGCGGACCAGAAGACCGCGTGGGCCAACATGCGCGGCCCCGCCCCGGCCGGCTTCAACCTGGACGAACTGTGGCTCCGCACCGAAGAGGACAAGGAGTTTGTCGCGGTGCCGGAACCGGGGAAGTAACGCGCCTCGATTCACCTCCCCCTTGAGGGGGAGGTGAAGACTAGAAGCCTCACGCGGTTCCCAGTTCGGCCAGGATCGTGGCGGCGCTGTTCGCGTCCGCGACCGTGTCGAACGTGGCGTAGCCGATGAACTTGCCGCCGACGACCGACATCACCAGCCCGTGCAGGTTGATGCCGGCCATCTCCCACGCCTGAGTCACGCGCCCGCCCAGACCGGCCTTGTCGTCGCCCTCGACGCGCATCACGATCGGCTCACTGACCTCGTGCATCCCGGCGGACTTGGCCGCCGCGGTCTCGCTGTTGCCGTGGATCGGGGCGACGTAGAGGTCGCCCATGCCCGGCTTCGCCACCGACCGTTGACTGTACACGTACTCCAGGTGCGCCCCGGACTCGGCCAGCTTCTTCAGCTTGGCCGCGGCCCCGCCCGGCTTGTCGTCCACCTCCGCGTGGAACAGGTGAACCCGCTGCATCTTGAAGCTCATCGGTGTTGCCCTCCTGTGGAGCGGCCGTGAAGCAGGCTTTGCTGCGACAGGCCGCGAGTTCGGACAGTGTCGCGATGTGAGTAGCCTGCGCGACAGGACTTCCATTCGGGATGATAACCCTAGCATGGGCCAATGCAACAGGTTAGCGTTGGGGTTTCTCTCGCGTCTCACTGTCGGAGTTCCGCATGCGCCGGTTCGCACTTCTGGTTCCGCTCGCCCTCGCCCTGTCGCTGCCGTGCGTCCCCAGCGGGCGCGCGGACTCGCCAAAAGTTCAGGAAGGGGCGGAGGGTGAGCGGACGTTCGTCTTCCAGAACGCGACCGTCCACACCGCCGCGGCCGACAAGCCCATTGAGAACGGCTACCTGATCGTGCGCGGTGGTAAAGTGCTGTTCGTCGGGCCGATGAAGGAAATGCCCGACGTGAAGGCCGGCGCGGAAATCATCGACCTGAGGGGCGCAACGATCATTCCGGGCCTCGTGGACACGCACTCGCACGTCGGCGTATGGAGCCGGCCGGGTGTGGCGGCGAACTCCGACGGGGCCGAGATGAGCGGCCCGGTGCAGCCGGGCGTGCGCGCGATCGACTCGTTCAACGCCGACGACCCCGGCATCCGCATGGCGACCGCCGGTGGCGTCACCACCGCGAACGTGATGCCCGGTAGCGGCAACGTGATCGGCGGCCAGACGGTGTACGTCAAGTATCGCGGCCGGAGCATCGAGGAGATGCGCGTCACCGGCGTCGCGGGGAAGACCGAGATCGTCGGCGGCCTCAAGATGGCGAACGGCGAGAACCCGAAGGGCTACGGCAAGAACCGCCAACAAGCGCCGTTCACGCGCATGAAGATCGCGGCGCTCCAGCGCGAGACGTTCCAGAAGGCGAAGGAGTACAAGGCCAAGATCGACGCCGGCGAGAAGCCGCCGCGCGACGTGGCGCTCGAACCGCTCGTCGAGGTGCTGGAGCGCAAGCGCACGGTCCACTTCCACTGCCACCGGGCCGACGACATCCTCACCGCGATCCGCATCAGCGAGGAGTTCGGCTTCGAGATCGTCCTTCAACACGCGACCGAGGGCTACCGCGTCGCGGACGTGCTGGCGAAGAAGAAAATCCCGGTCTCGCTGACGATTGTGGACAGCCCCGGCGGGAAGGCCGAAACGATGGGCCTGCTGGAAGAGAACGCGGCCATCCTCGAAAAGGCCGGCGTGACGGTGACTATCAACACGGACGACAGCATCACGGAGTCGCGGTTCATGCTCCGCACCGGGGCGATTGCCGTGCGCGGCGGGATGAGCGAGGCCGCGGCGCTCAAGGCCATCACGATCAACGACGCGAAGCTGTTGCACCTCGACCACAAAATCGGCTCGCTCGAAAAAGGAAAAGACGCCGACTTCGTGATCCTCAGCGGCAACCCGTTCAGCGTCTACACGCGCGTGCAGCAAACCTGGATCGACGGCAAGAAGGTGTTCGACTACGGCACCGACTACCCATACCAGATGGGCGGCTTCGCGCTGCCGGCGGGTGAAGGTTCTCTGCGGCGGATTATCAACGACGTGGAACGGGTCGAGTTGGCGGGTGAGATGACCGAGTTCGACGGGAGCAAGGAGCCGTTTCGCGGCGCGAGCGCGATTCAGGCCGACTTCATCGAGCACGCCCTACTCAAGCAGCCCGGACGCGGCGTCATCATCGTGAAGGACGGAAAGATTCTGCGCGTCCACCAGGGCCCGGCCGACATCAAGAACATGCCCGTCTACAAGGCGAAGTACGTCACGCCCGGCCTCATCGATCCGTTCTGCGCGGTGGGCCTGAGCGGGGCGTGGAACATCCCGGCCGACCAGGACCAGGACGAGACCAGCGACCCGAACCAGGCCGATCTGCGCGTGCTGGACGGCTTTAACCCGCGCGAGCCGCTGCTGGAGTTCCTACAGGCGAACGGTACCACGGTCGTTCACGCGACCCCCGGCCGGCAGAACGCCATCGCCGGGCGCAGCGGCGTGTTCCGCACCGACGGCAACACCGTCGACGCCGCGGCCGTCACGCCGGTCGCGGCGGTGCTGGTGAACCTGGGCGAAGTGCCGAAGGGCAAGAACCCCACGTCGCGCATGGGCGTGGCCGCGCTCGTGCGAAAGAACTTCGCCGAGGCGCAGGCTTATGCTGCGAAGCCGCCAGCGGCTAAGAATCCCAAGCTGGAGGCACTACTGCCCGCCCTGGAGGGGAAGGTGCCCGTTTACTTCGCCGCGCACCGTAAGGACGACATCCAGACGGCGCTGCGCATCGCGGCCGAGTTCAAGCTGAAGCCGGTAATCGCGCTGGGCACCGAGGGCTACCGCATGATGGACGAGTTGAAGAAGGCCGGCGTGCCGGTGGTCGTTCACCCGACGATGCAGCGCGCCGCTTCGAGTATGGAAACGCTACACTCGTTCACGGGCAGCGCCGCGGTGCTGGACAGCGCCGGCATCCCGGTTACGATCTGCACCGGGTTCGAGGGCTACGTTCCCAAGACGCGCGTGCTGCGCCACGAGGCGGCAATGGCCGTCGCCGCGGGCATGGACAAGGACCGCGCCCTGCGCGCGATCACCATCAACGCCGCGAAGCTGCTCGGCATCGACAAAGAGTACGGCAGTATCGAGGTGGGGAAGGTGGCCGATCTGGTGCTGTACGACGGCGACCCGTTCGAGCACACGACGCACGTGACGCGAACGATCATGCGCGGCAAGGTGGTGTACAACCGCGACGACTACCTGAAACTGCCGTTCGAGCGCCGCATCCTGCCGCTGCTCGGCGGCGGCACCGGCGGCGCGGGCTGCTGTATGGGGTGGTAACAGTTGTAGGTCCGTTGAAAAGCTGAGTGAGGTGATTGCGTAAGGCCCCTCACCCGCCGGCCCAAAGCGGCCGGCGGGTGAGGGGAACCTACATTCAC
>SXHE01000688.1 GCA_005773755.1 Planctomycetia bacterium | reverse complement strand
GAGCCATGGGAGTTTCAGCAACCCTCATGCTACCTCACCACGGACGGTCACAGAATCGGCATCAGTCGAGCTCAGCTGCTACGACCCTCTTTAACATAGGAGTTACGCAGTAGTCACGATTGGTAGGCGATATAGCGGTTTGGCTCGGTAGGCGCGCACGGCGTCGCGGACGATCTGCCATTTGGCCGTGAGCCAGTTGACGCCGGTTCGGAAGCACCACCGTTCGACGACCACGAACGCGCGCAGCGCCAACCCGATGTAGTTCCGTTGCGCGGTCCCCTTGCGGCACTGGCACCGCTCCACCTTCGTCACCTGCTTCAGGCCCGATGGTACTCCTCGATCCGCCAACACTTTGGGCTGGCTCATGGCGCGACTATAGACACACTCCGCAGCTTGGGTAAGACCAACCCCGAGCCTACTGCGTAACTCCTAGTTCTGTATCGCTTGTGCCGAGCTTTGCTCGACTTCCCAGTTTGTGAGAATTGACACGGGGGGTGCGGTTGAGCTATAGTGGGGTGACAACTCCGTGTGCTTCGGGTTGCGGGTCGGAGGCCCGCCGTCGTTCGGGCAGGGAGAGCCACGGGTTCCCGACGCGGGAACCGACCGCCCCATCTCTTCCGCGGGCGGCTGATTGGAGTCTTTGCGGGCACGCGCCCGCCGCCGAGTGTGAGCAGACATGCCGACGCCGCCCGATCCGACCGGACGACCGTCCTCGGCGAAAACCGCCGCGCCGGCCCCGCCGTCGACTGATCCGGCCGGCGTTCCGCTCCCCCCGGCCACCGGGTCTACCGGGTCGCTCCAGCAGAAGCCGCCCTCGTCGGCGTCCGGTGGGGCGAAGCGCTCGTCGGCCGAATCGGACATCGCGCAGCTCCTCGCGCACCCCGTCGTGGTCGCGGGCAACAGCGACGACGCGCCGACCGTCATCACGAAGGGCCAGTCCAGCGGCACACCGCAGCCGGTCGCGCTGCCGGTGATCGTGTCGGGCGAGGTGCCCTCCATCGCCGGCCGCAAGCTGGGCCACTACGAGCTGATCGAGGCCATCGGCTCCGGCGGCATGGCGGCCGTGCTGAAAGCCCGCGACACCGAACTGGGCCGCACCGTCGCGCTGAAGATCCTGCCGCCGGAAGCGGCCCGCGACCCGGAGAGCGTGACCCGGTTCAAGCAGGAGGGCCGCGCCGCCGCGGCGCTCGACCACGAGAACGTGGCCCGCGTCTACTTCTGCGGCGAGGACCAGGGGCTGCACTTCATCGCCTTCGAGTTCGTCGAGGGGATCAACCTGCGGCAGATGATCGACCGGCGCGGGGTGCTGCCCGCGGGCGAGTGCGTCCGGTACATGATGCAGGTCGCGGCCGGGCTGAACCACGCCGCCGAGCGCGGGGTCGTTCACCGCGA
Source organism: Planctomycetia bacterium (assembly GCA_005773755.1). GTDB lineage: Bacteria > Planctomycetota > Planctomycetia > Gemmatales > Gemmataceae > Gemmata. Next base: position 3,093 of record SXHE01000688.1, on the reverse strand, counting down.
CATCAAGCCCAGCAACATCCTCATCACCCCGGACGGCCGCGCGAAGATCGTGGACATGGGCCTCGCGCGCCAGATGGACGCCGAGTTGGTCAACGGCGGGGTCACGCAGTCGGGCGTCACGCTCGGCACGTTCGATTACATCTCGCCGGAGCAGGCGCTCGACCCGCGCCGGGCCGACGTGCGCAGCGACATCTACTCCCTCGGCTGCACCTTCTACCACGCGCTGACCGGTCGGCCCCCGGTGCCCGAAGGGACCGCGGCCCGCAAGCTGCGCGCGCACCAGAACGAGTCGCCGCTCGACCCGCGCGAGCTGAACCGGGCGATCCCCGACGAACTGGCCGCGGTCCTCGGCCGCATGATGGCGAAGGAGCCGGCCGCCCGATACCAGACCCCGACCGAACTGATCGCGCACCTCAAGGGGCTGGCCGAGCGGCTCAAGCTCGACGGCGACGCGCTGGCGCACGACTCCGCGACCAAGTCGGTGCCGGCCCAACTGCGGCTGCTGCCGGAAGCGCCGCGGGTGCGCGGCTGGTGGGTGGTGGCGGCCGTCGCGGTCGCGGCCACGGTGATCGCGTTCGTGATCGCCACGAGCAACCCCGGCCCCGCGCCCGGCGGCCCCGGCGACCCCGCGAAGGCCAAACCACACGAGCCGCCGGAGAAAGATCGGCCGGGGCTGCCCGAGCCGCCGCCCGGCCCGAAGAAGCCGAACGACGCCCCGGTGCAGACCGTCGCGCAACTGGTGCAGAAGCTCGAAGACCCGACAACGACGAAGATCGTCCTCGCGCCGGGCGACTTCGACCTGTCGAAGCTGCCGCACGCGGTCGCCTTTACCGGTAAGGAACTCGAACTGATCGGCTCGCCGACCGGCGTGACGCGCCTGGTGGTGTCGGCGAACGAGAACCGCGGCACCGCCGGCTCGCTCGCGGTGCGGGCCGACAGCGTGACCGTGCGCAACATGCGCGTCGAGGCCGCACTCGACCCGAAAGTGACCGTCGAAGCCGACGGCTTCACGAAGCCCGTCGGCCTGTGGCTCGATGACGTATCGAAGGTCGAGTTCGTCGACTGCGTGTTCACCTCGGACAAAGCGTGCAAGGACCACGACGCGCGGGCGGTCGCGATCACGCGCGGGGTCGGGGCCGCGAAGGTCGACGTGCTGCGGTGCCTGTTCGCGCCCGGCTGGGTGGGGTTGGTCGTGCCCGCTGGCGCGCAGGTCCAGCTCACCGACTGCGGGTTCGCGCCGCACTCGGCCGTCGTGCTCATCGACGCGCCGTCGGCCGGCGACCCGCCGTTCACGACGGTGCGCCTGGACCGGTCCTCGTTCATGCTCGATCCCGGTGCGGCCGTCGTCGAGACCGGCGCGCCGGCCCATGTGGGCGTGACCGCGGGCGACTGCCTGTTCGCCCCGGCGAGCGGGGCCACGCTGCGCCAGGCGGTGCCGGGGTCGCCGTCCGAGTCGTACGGCCGCGGGGTGGTCGTGCGGGTGCGGGGCGAGAAGCCGACCGGCGTGCAGTTCGCGCCGCTGGCCGGGCGCACCAACGGCTACTACACGGTCGATCCGGTCGGCACGCGCCTCAAGACGTTCTCCTTCGAGGACTGCAAGAGCGACGCGCCGGCGGTCGAGGGCAAGCCCGCCGCGGACCTCAAGCAGCGCCCGTGGGCCGTAGCGGACCCGGCCGCGCTCACCGCGACCGAGACGAACCCGTGGCGCGCGTTCAAGGTGAAGTTCGATACCGACCGAGCCGTGTTAACGAATGACCGGAAACCGGTGCCGCTGGGCGTCTGGTTCCACCAGGCCGACAACGTGCGCCGGGCCTACGCCGACATCGTGTGGGCGTTCTCCCTTCCGCGCTCCGCCGAAGAAGCCCGCACGAAGGTGTGGTGGCCCGGCGCGCGCGACGAAGACCTCGTGCCCGGCACCTACAACGACCTCGGCGCGCTGCTCAAGTCCGCGCGCCCGGACGACATCGTCGTGATCCGGCACACCGGCGAACTGCCGGTCGATAACATCGAGCTGAAGTCGCCCACGAAGCCGAGCGAGGGCGAGTTCAAGATCACCTTCCGCCCGGAGAAAGGGTCGCGCCCGGTGCTAGTTGTGCAGGGCGACAACGACCGCGATCAGACCCTCTTCAAGCTGAAGGCGGGCGAGGTCACGTTCGACGGCCTCCACTTCCGGTTGAAGCCGAACCTGCCGAAGAACGGGCAAACGGTGGCCGTGGTCGGCATCACCGGCGGGAAGAGTTGCACGTTCAAGAACTGCGCGTTCACACTCGCCGAGGACGACGACTCGAAGGTCGCCGCCGTTCACCTGCCGGACATCGACAAGGTGATGGCAATGGACCCGGCCACGCGCCCGGTGCCGAAGGTCGCGTTCGTCAACTGCTTGGTGCGCGGCAAGGGCCGCGCCGTGTGGTCGGAGGTGAGCCGCCCGTTCCACTTCGACATGACCGACAGCCTGACCGCGCTCGACGGCCCGGTGCTGTACGCCGAGGCCGGGGGCAAGGTGGCCGCGGGCGCGAGCAGCAAGGCCGTGCTCACGCGCGTCACCGCGCTGGTTGGCGGGCCAGTGGTCGAGATGCGCGGCGGCAAGGCCGCGAGCGACCCGAAGGCCAGCGGGCTGACCAAGCTGGATGTGGAAACCGACGAGTGCCTGTTCGTCGCGGTGCCGGGCGCGGGCCGCCCGCTGCTGGAACTCGACGGCGTGGACCCGACCGACGTGAAGGCCGTGCTGACGTGGCAGGTGAAGAAGGCCAACCGGTACGCCGGGTTCGAGACGTCCGCGGCGCTGGCCCTGATTCAGCCCGCCGGCGAGGGCACGCCGAAGATGTGGACCCGTGACGACTGGATCGGCAACGTGGGCGAGCCGCCGGGGGCCGACAAGCGGTTCGGCGCGGTCACGTTCGCCGGCACCATCAGCGGGTTGAAAGACCTCGCGGCCGTGAAGCCGGGCGACGCCGTCGTGAAGACGGTCGACTTCCCCGACCTGAGCGACCCGAAGGCGCTGGAGGTCGGGGCCGCACCCGCGAAGCTGAAAGACCTGCCGCCACTTGTGGATGAGATGAAGGACTGAAGTTCGTTGGCCGCGAGCCGCAGGGG
>SXHE01000687.1 GCA_005773755.1 Planctomycetia bacterium | reverse complement strand
TGCTGTTCGTCGCGCTCGCGCCGCGCACAGAACGGCCGGTGCGCGCCGTTGCGCCCGCGCCGACGTTCGACGACGGCACGCCGCTGCCGCCCGGCGCGGTCGCCTGCCTGGGCACGGCCGCGTTCCGTCACCCGGCCGACGTGACCGCGCTCTCGATCTCGCCCGACGGCACGACGGTCTACACCACCGCGGGCGGGTCGGCGTTCGCGTGGGAACTCGCCAGCGGCCGGTTGAAGTGGCGCGCCGACGGGCTAACGGCGACCGCCGCGATCCGCGAGGTCGGTGACCGCGTGCGCGTCGGCCCGAACCCGACCGTCGAACTGACCCGGACCGGCCGGGTGCTCGCGACCCGCTTTGACGGCTGGGCGACACGCGACCTGTGGCCGGAAGCGCCGCAGGAGGGCGAGCCGTTCGGTCGGTTCGCGCCGCCCGCCGGCCACCGCTGGCCGCGGCCCCCGGAGGGCGGGTGCCTGAGCGCCGACGGGCGCTGGGCGGCGGCGTACTTCGGCGCGGAGCGCAACTGGGAACTGTGGGACCGCACCGCGACGCGCGAGCCGCGCCTCGTGAGTGTGCCGCGCGGGTTCGGCGGGGGGCCGTGCGTCGGCGCGTTCACCCCGGACGGCACGCGGTTCGTCACCCTGGGCGGCTGGGGCCAACTCGCGATCTACGACGCGGCCAGCGGCGCGCCGGCCGATCCCGCGCCGGCGTTCATGACCACGCGACTGCGCTGGACCGCGGGCGACGAACTGGTGAGCGTCACCAACCGCGCGGTCGTGCGGTGGAACCCGCTCGCCGGGCGCGGCCTCAGTTGGAAGCAGTTGCCAAAGGACGTGGACGGCGACCGGTGGTTCCTTTCGGAACTGTCGGGCGACGGCACCACGGTCGCGTTCTACACGCGGGCGGGGGCGTCGGTCGCGGTCGATCTGCGCACCGGAACCCGCCGACAACTCGCCGCCGAACGGCTGTTTCCGCTGGTCGCGCCCACCGACCGCCTTGTGGCCCTAAACAGCGCGGCCGGTCTCCGCATCGAGGACGCGCACACGGGCGCGGCCGTTCGTCTCCCGAAGATCGAAGGGAGCTGGCGCGCCCGCGGGTTCAGCGCGGACGGCCGGCAACTGCTGGTCAGTGCGGAAGAGCACGGCCTTCAACTGTGGGACACGACGACCTGGAAGGCGCTCCCCTTACCAGACTCGCGGTTCCATAGGGTAGAGCACTTCGCGTTCGGCCCGACGGGGATCGTGGTCGCGGTGCTCGAGCACTGGGTGAGACGGCCGCGCGAGAACGACGATCACATTGGAGGGGTCGGACTTCCCAACCACACGTACACGCTGGCCGCGTGGGACACCAACACGGGGCAGCGGCTGTGCGCGGTGCCGCTGGGCGACGTGCCCGGGTGGATACCCGACCCGCGCGCGCCGGCCGACGCCGAGGTGCTGAGCACCGTGCGCCCGACCGCGGTGGCGGCGCTGGCCGACTGCCGAACCGTCGCCGTCGGTTCTTGGGACGACCGAGTACTGCTGATCGATACGACGACGGGCCGCGTGGCGCGCACGTTCGGCCCGACCGGGCCGCGCGGCCGGGCGTGGGCACCGGTGCTGGCGCTGGCCCCGTCGCCGTGCGGGCGCTACCTCGCGTCCGGCGCGCACGACAGCATCTTCGTCTGGGACGTGCGCCCCACCGCGCTCGCCCGCTGAGCGCGGTTGCGGTTCCGCGCGGCGGCTCACCGACAGTCTGTTCTCCACCGTCCGCGTCGGGTACGCTCTTGTGGAACCGCGCCGCGGTTGTCGCGAACCTGTTGGACTGAATCGATGCGCACCCTGCTCGCCTTCGGCACGCTCGCCCTCACGGTGCCCGCGTTCGCGGCCGACCCGCCGGCGAAAGCCGACCGCTACGGCGACCCGCTGCCCGCGGGCGCGCTGACGCGCCTGGGCACGATCCGCAGCCGCATCGAGTTCTACGACGTGGCGAGCCTCAAGCGGTACGGCTCGTACCGTGTTACGCTGCCGGGGTGGGAGAAGGCCTGCTTCGGTACAACACAAGTGGTGCGGTTCACGCCCGATGGTACGAAGATCGTCACCGGGTACGCCGATACGACCGCGCTCGTGTGGCCGGTGCCGGTGCGCCCCGCAAAATAACTCTCTCTGTTCGGAGGATTCCCCTTGCGCTCGTTCAGCCTCTCCGTCGCGCTATTGGTTGTCGGGCCCGCGCTCGCGTGGGCCGCGCCGGACGCGCCCGCGCCGCCGACCGAACTGGTCGATTACGTCACCAAGAAGGACGACTCGTTCTCGTGGAAGCTCACGAACACGAACAAGACCGACGCGGGCACGGTCTACGAGATCGATCTGGTTTCGCAGACGTGGCAGGACATCAAGTGGGACCACAAGATTCAGGTGTTCGTGCCGAAGGGCGCGAAGCCGCAGGCGACGATGGTGCTGTGGAACCAGGGCGGCACGCCCAACTTCCTGTCGGGCGTGCTGGGGTTGCAGATCGCGCAGAAGGTGGGGGCTCCGGTCGCGTTCCTGTTCGGCGTGCCCAAACAGCCGCTGTTCGGCGGCAAGAAGGAAGACGCCCTCATCGCCGAGACCTTCGTAAAGTACCTCGCCACGAAGGACGGCAGTTGGCCGCTGCTGTTCCCGATGGTCAAGAGCGTGGTGCGGGGGATGGACGCGCTCCAGCAGTTCGCCAAGAAGGAATGGGACTTCGAGGTGAAGTCGTTCGTCGTCACGGGTGCGTCGAAGCGGGGTTGGACGTCGTGGCTGACGGCCGCGACCGGCGACAAGCGGGTGAAGGCCATCGCGCCCATCGTCATCGACACGCTCAACATGCCCGTGCAGATGGGCAACCAGCTCAAAGCGTTCGGCAAGCCGAGCGAGATGATCCGCGACTACACCGCGGCCAAGCTGGTGCCGATCCCGGACACGCCGGAGGCGAAGAAGTTGTGGCAGATGATCGACCCGTGGGTGTACCGCGACAAGATCACCGTGCCCAAGATGATTATCAACGGGGCGAACGACCCGTACTGGCCGCTCGACGCGCTCAACTCGTACTGGGACGACCTGAAGGGCGACAAGTGGGTTCTGTACGTGCCCAACGCCGGGCACGACCTGCGCGAGGCCGACGCGAAGGGCCAGAAGGAACTGCTGCCCACGCGCGCGGTGAACACGCTGTCCGCGTTCAGCCGGTGCATGATTTTCGACAAGCCGATGCCGGGGTTGTCGTGGGTGTGCGACGAGAAGGCCGGCGTGTGTCGCCTCGCGGTGACGCAGAACGGCGCGAAGCCGACGGCCACGCGCGTGTGGAAGGCCGAGGCCGACACGCGCGACTTCCGCAAGGCGGTGTGGAGCGAGGACAAGGCCGCGAAGTTGCCCGCGGAAGTGCTGGCCCCGGAGAAGGGGTTCCGCGCGTTCTATGCCGAAACCGAGTACGACCTCGACGGGCTGAAGTTCACGCTCACCACGCAGCTCCGCATTCTGGAAGCGAAGAAGTAATGGCCTGGGACTTCGCGCGCGAACTCGAACAGTGGGGGCCGCGGTCGAACGACACGCAAGTGTCGCTGGCCGCGGCCCGCGCCTATTGCGCGCGGGTTGCGAAGTCGCACTACGAGAACTTCACCGTCGTGTCGCTGCTGCTCCCGCGGCGGCTGATCCGACACTTCCACGCGGTGTACGCCTACTGCCGCTGGTCCGACGACCTGGCCGATGAGACCGCCGGCGGCGACGAGGCGCTCGCGCTCATCGCGTGGTGGCGCGACGAGTTATTGTCGCTGTGGTGCGGTGC
>SXHE01000686.1 GCA_005773755.1 Planctomycetia bacterium | reverse complement strand
CGGCCCGCCAGTAGGCGTCCATCTTGTGGAGCAGCGCGTCGGAAAGTGCGTCAGCCATTCGCGGACCTTTGGGAAAGAAGTCGGAACGCGGCGCGGGCCAGCATCGCCTCTTCGTCGGTACGGATCACGCGCACGGTCACCGGCGTGCCGGCTTCGGAGATCACGGCCGCGCTCGCGGCGTTGCGGTCGGGGTCGAGGCGCACGCCGAGGAAGGCAAGCTCGCCACAAATGCGGGAGCGAACCTCCGGGGCGTTCTCACCGATGCCGCCGGCGAACACCATCGTATCGAGTCCGCCCAGCGCCGCCGCCATCGCCCCGACGAACTTTCGCGCCTGGTAGCAGAACACCGCGACCGCGTCGGCCGCGCGCGGGTCGGTCGATTCGCGCGCGAGCAACTCGCGAATGTCGCTGCTCGTCTCGGAGATGCCGCGCAAGCCGCTCTCGCGGTTCACGACCGCGTCGAGTTGGTCCGCGGTCAGGTTCTCGGTGCGCATCAGGTGAATCAGCGCGCCGGGGTCGAGGTCGCCGGTGCGCGTTCCCATAACGAGGCCGCCCGCTGGCGTGAAGCCCATCGTGGTATCGATGCACGCGCTGGCGCGCACGGCGGCGAGGCTCGCGCCGGAGCCGAGGTGCGCGAGCACGACGCGCCCGCGCGCGGCGTCCGCACCGGCGACGCGCGCGAGTTCTTCCATCAGGTATTCGTAGGAGATGCCGTGGAACCCGTACTTGCGCAGGCCGAACCGGTGCGGCAGCGGCAGCGTGCGCGCGACGGTCGGCAGGTCGCGGTGGAACGCGGTGTCGAAGCACGCGACCATCGGCACGTTCGGCCAGCGCGCCGCGCACGCCGCGATCAGGTCGAGTTCGGCCGGCAGGTGTGTCGGGTCGAGCGGCCTGAGCGCATCGAGATTGCGTAGCAGTTCGGGCGTGACCAGCGCGGGCGCGGTGTGGTTCGGCCCGCCGTGAACGAGCCGGTGCGCGATGGCGGCGAGGTTCGCGGTCGCACCCTTCGCTCCGAGCCAACGGACGACATCGTCCGGCGATGCGACCCGTTCGAGCTTGTCGCGCAACTGTTCCGTCGGCGGATCGCCCGCGCGAAACAGCGCGCACTTCACGCTCGATGAGCCGGCGTTCAGTGCGAGGACGTGACTGTCTGCTGGCATCGGTTCCCGTCCTTCGGTTGCAACCGGCGGGCACACCGCCGAAGGCCGGCGCTCGGATTCATTCTAGTCGCTCGCCCCACGTCATTCGCACGGAACGACCGTGATCAGGTTCGCCGCGACCACCAGCCCGCACCGGTGCCGGACCTCATCGAGTGCGAGCTGTTTGCCGAAGTAGGACGTGGCGACCCCGCGGATCAGCAACCACCCGCACCAGGGGTCGAGCCGCAGCTCGCGAAAGTGGCACCGGTAGCGGGCGCGGATCGCCCGGGCCATCTCGCGCATCGCGCGGGTCTCGTCTGTGAAACGTGCAACTGCAGTGGTCACGGCGCGCCCTCCGTTTCGAGTTGCTCGGCCGTCTCGACGCAACGGGCGTGCCGAACCCGGATCGGCCGCGCACGCCCCGGAAGCCCGCGCGCGCGCGTTCGATCCGCACCCCGGCGCGCGGCGAGTGTGCGGCGGTGACACACCCGACCCCGCGCGAGCGCCGACGCGCGTGCGTTTCACCAGCGAATGGCAGCGATCGTTCGTGCCACTGGCGAACGGCACTCGGGTTGCGATACGCTCCGCGTACCCAAGTTCCCTGGCGCGCGGAGGAAGTCATGCAGACCGTCACAATGGTCGCGTTCGGTGTCGTGCTCGTCGTCATGCTAATCGGGCTGACCACAGTACTGTTCCGCAAGCAGCAAATGCGTTGACAGGCGGCAGCCGATCTGGAACGATTTCGCCAGCGTGACCAGTGCCGGCCGCCCCCTTCAGCGTCAGGAGCGCCGTGTTCGCGCGCATCTCACACGACCAACTGGCCGACATCCTCGACATCGCCGAGGACGGGATCGTCACCACCGACGCGCGCCGGCAGGTGGTGCTGTTCAACCGCGGCGCGGCCAAGCTGTTCGGATATGAGCCGGAAGAAATAATCGGGGGGCCTCTGGAGCTGTTGTTGCCGCCACGGTATCGCGACGCCCACCCCGCGCAGGTGGACGAGTTCGCGCGGGCCGCGGTCCCCGCCCGACTGATGGGCGACCGGCGCGAGGTGTGCGGCCGGCGCAAGGACGGCACCGAGGTCCCGGCCGAGGTGTCCATCTCCAAGTTCGGCACGGGACCGGAGGTACTGTTCACCGCGATCGTTCGCGACGTGACCGAGCGCAAGCGGTACGAGGGCGCGCGGCGCGAACTGGACCAGCTCAGGGCGCGCACCGAACTGGCCGAGGCGCAAGACCGCGCCGACGCGCAGTTGCGCGAAACCGCTCTCCAGCGCGAGCGCGCGCTGACCGAACTTCAAGCGAAGACGGAGGAGCTGCGGGCCACCACGCAGCAGCTCTGGCAGGCGGCGAAACTCGCCGGGGTCGGCGAACTGGCCGCGAGCATCGCCCACGAGCTGAACAACCCACTCGGCACCGTGAGCCTGCGGGTCGAGGGGCTGATCGCCAAGACGCCCGCGGCCGACCCGCGCCGCAAGGCGCTCGAAGTCGTCGCGCAAGAGGTCGAGCGCATGGCCGGGCTAGTCGCGAACCTGCTCCAGTTCAGCCGCGCCGGGCGCGAGCAAGTGTCCACCGTGGACGTGTGCGAGGAGGTGACCAAGACCCTCGACCTGATCGCCCACCACCTGCGCAAGCGCCGCGTGCGGGCCGCGCCGGAGTTCGACCCGGCGGTGGCCCCGATCCACGCCGACCGGCAGCACCTGCGGCAGGTGCTCCTGAACCTGTTCACCAACGCCGTGGACGCGATGCCCGACGGCGGGCACCTGGTCCCTCGGGTCCGGGGCGGCGAACTGCCCGACGGGCGGCCCGCCATCGTGATCGAGATCGCCGATTCGGGCGTCGGCATCCCGG
>SXHE01000685.1 GCA_005773755.1 Planctomycetia bacterium | reverse complement strand
GCGGCCTTGGCGAGCCGCGCCCGCGCGGGAGCGGGGAACGCTAACCGCACGGTCGCGGCTCGCGAGGTTGTTTAGTCCTGGGATGCGTATCACTCCGGGGCCGGGAGCGACAGCATCCACACGGCGAACGAGGCCAGCCAGTGCTCGCCGGCGTAGTCGCCGCTGGCGACGTGCTTGAGGCCGGCTTTGGCGTGTTTCGCGGCGCTCGCGGCCAGCGCCTTCCGCGCCGGGTCGTCCTTCGGAAGCGCCGTCAGGATCCCGCGCAGGCACCACGCGCGGCTCAGGTTCAGGCCGTCGAGGTGAACCAGTTGCGGGTCGGTGCGGTCGGTCACGGTCGCCGGGGCGAACAGGTTCGCCGGTTCGCTTTTCGCCGCGCCCGGCAGGTACTTGTGGAACCACTTCTGGAATTCGGCCGGCGGCAGCACGCGGCGCATCAGGTCCGCTTCACACAGGCTCGGCGAGAGGAAGTCTGCGCCGTCCGGCTCCCACCGCGCGGGCGCGTCGGTGTCCTTGCCGTAGTACGCTTTCGCCCGCTCCTCGATCCGCTCCTGAAGCTTCGTGTTGCCCACGGCCCGCGCGTAGTCGTGGGCGAACGTCAGCCCGAACGCGGTGTTGGAATGCACCCCGGCGCGGATCGGGTACGTCTGCTTGGGAAAGAACTCGACGTAGCGGTTCGCGATCAGCTCCGCGAGCGGCTTGAGGTTCGCGCTCCACGTCTTCGCGTCAGCGTCGTCCCAGGTGTGCAGCTCCTCCGCCAGCTTGAGCAGCCACGACCAGCCGTAGGGCCGCTCGAAGGACTTTGCTTCCGGGCGATTGAAGTAGTCGACCTCGACCTTGATGTTGGCCGCGGTCAGGTGCTCGTTCAGTACGGCACGAATGTCCTTCGCTTCGGGCAGGTCCGGGTGCGCGCGCAAGGCGCGCATGAGCATCCAGTGCCCATGAACCGCGGAGTGCCAGTCGTAACAGCCGTAGAACGCCGGGTGCAGTGCCTTCGGGGTTTTCGTGTCCTGGTCGTCGAGCAGCACGTGACCGGGCTTGTTGGGGAACTCGCGCGTCGCGCCCTTGAGCGCGAGCTTGGCGAACGCCGACGCGCGCTCCTTCGTGAGCGTCTCGCCTTTCGGAGCAGGCGCGGGCGGCTCGGCAGCGGGCATGGCGGCGACACCCACGAAGGGGAGCAGGAGGAGCAAGCGCGACATGGGTTCTCCAGATGGGCCGCTTGCGGCTTCGCGAGCGTCGCGAAGCCGCGAGCGGCAATAGTCACTTCTTCCCGAACAGCTCCGCCGCGGCCTTCTCGAACGCGGCGCGGGCCTTGCCGCCCTCGCCGGGGAAGCCGGCGTGCTGCACCATGTAGACCGTGACGAGCTTCGTGTCGGGATTGATCCACAGGTTCGTGGCGTACGCGCCGCCGTGCCCGCACGGACCGGCGACCGCGACGTCGAAGCGGTCGATCTTCTCCGCGCCGGGCGGCTTCGCCTTCTTTGTGGTGCTGAAGCCGAGGCCGTAGCCGTTCTCGCCCTTCCCCTTGTTCAGCAGGTCGCCGGTCTGCGTGCCGGTCATCTCGCGTACCGCGACCTCGCTCAGCAGCCGCTGGCCGCTGGCCGTCGTGCCGCCGCGGAGGATCATCTGGCCGAACGCGGCCACGTCCTTCGCGGTGGAGAACAGCCCGCCGCCGGGGCACGGCTGACGGGTCGGGTCGCTCAGCGGTTGGGCCAGCGGCGCGATCGCCATTGCTTCGAGCGCCTGATCCTTGCCGGGGCGATAGGTGGTCGCGAGTCGCTTCAGTTGCGCCGGGGTCAGCCGCCACACGGTCTCCGTCATGCCCAGCGGCGCGAACAGCCGCTTCGCCATGAAGTCCTCGTAGCTCATCCCGCTGGCAACTTCGATGATGCGGCCCGCGGTGTTGATGCCGGCGTTCGAGTACACGTGCTTCTCGCCCGGTTCGTACTGGAGCGGCGTGATGGCGTAGCTCCGCACCGCGTCCTTGAGCAGCAGTTTGTCGATGGTCGGGTCTTCGAGGATGGTCTTGAACGGCATCCCGCTGGTGTGGCGCAGGCAGTCGCGAACCGTCGGCGACCGCTTGGGTTTCTTCAGCGTGATCTGCTCCTTGCCCAGTTCGGCGATCATCCATTGGCCCTTGAACTCGGGCAGGTACTTCTCGATGGGGTCGTCCAGCTTCACCTTGCCCTCGTCCACCAGCATCATGAGTGCCGCGGCGGTCATGGGCTTGGTCATGGACGCGATCCAGAACATGCTGTCGGCCGCCATCGCGGTCTTTGCTTCGCGGTTGGCGTGCCCGACGGTTTCGACGGCCAGCACCTTGTCCGGGCCGGCGACCAGAACGACCGCGCCCGCGAGCTGGTTCTTCTCAACGAACGGCTGAAGGCTGTCGGCTAACTTCGGGTCCGCGCCGCGCGCGGCCGGCGCGAGCGCGAGAAGCACGAACAGGAGAGGGAGCGAGCGGCGCATGGCGAGGTCCTCGGAGGGTGAGAGGTGCGGACATCGTACCCGCTACTCATCCCGATTTCATGTCTCCGCGTGTACGATTCGTGGGTTTAATGGTGGCCCGTCACCGCCTCGCACAAAGGGTTCCCCATGCGCCGCTCCGCCTTGTTCCTCGCACTCGCTCTGCCGCTGATGGCGTCCACAACCCGCGCCGACGACTGGCCGCAGTTCCGCGGGCCGGGCGGCACCGGTGTTGTCACCGACCCGCGCGTGCCGACCGAGTGGGGCGCGGACAAGAACGTCGTGTGGAAGGTGAACCTCAAGGGCGTCGCGTGGTCGTGCCCGATCATCATCGGCGACAAGGTGATCCTGACCAGCGCCTACGCCGACGGTCAGCCGAAGCCGAAGGCCGGCGGCGGGTTCGGGGGCGGCAAAGGCGGCGGGTTCGGCAAGGGTGCCCCGCCGAAGGAGACGTACCAGTTCAAGATCGTCTGCCTCGAGCGCACCAGCGGCAAAACGCTGTGGGAGAAGGCCGCGAAGGAAGCGCGGCCGACCATCGGCACGCACGGCAGCAACACGTTCGCCACCGAAACCCCGGTCAGCGACGGCGAACGCGTCTACGCCTACTTCGGCATGACCGGGCTGTTCTGCTACGACCTCGACGGCAAGGAAGTGTGGAAGAAAGACCTCGGCAGTTTCTCGATGATGGCCGGGTGGGGCACGGCCAGTTCCCCGGTGCTCGCGGGCGACAAGCTCATCATCCAGTGCGACAACGAGGAGAAGTCGTTCCTCGCGGCCTACGACAAGAAGACCGGCAAGGAGCTGTGGAAGGTGGAGCGGCGCGGCGAGCGGTCCGGGTGGAGCACGCCGCTGGTGTGGAAAACGAAGGACCGCACCGATGTGGTCGCCATCGGCGGGCAGAAGCTTCGCGGGTACAACCCCGAAGACGGTAAGGTGGTGTGGGAACTGGACGTGGGCGGCGGGCAGTGCTCCGCATCGCCGGTCGCCGACTACGAGCGCCTCTATGTCGGCGTCGGTCAAGGTGGGGGCGGTGGGGGCGGATTCGGCGGGCCGAAGGGCGGCGGGGCCGGGCGCGGCGCGGGCACGCTGTTCGCGGTGAAGACCGGCGCAAAGGGCGACATCACCCTCAAGGCCGGCGAGACCAGCAACGACGGCGTCGCGTGGGCCGCGAGCCGCGCGTGGCCGGGGGCCGCGTCGCCACTCGTCTACAACGGGTTCGTGTACGTCCTCGACCGTAACGGCGGTTCGGTCAGCGCGTTCGACACGAAGACCGGCAAGGCCGCGTACACGAAGGAGCGCATCCCGCAGGCCGGGGCGTTCTGGGCGTCGCCGTGGGCCGCCGATGGCAAAATCTTCTGCCTGGACGAGACCGGCGCGACCCACGTTCTCAAGGCCGGGGCCGAGTTCGAAGTGGTCCGCGTGAACAAGCTGACCCGCGACATGTACTGGTCGACGCCGGCCGCGGCCAACGGCGCACTGTTCGTGCGCAGCGTCGATTCGCTGTACTGCATCGGCGCGAAGAAGTGAGGCGACGGGTCGCAGAACGAACGAGCCGCGAGCGGGAGCGCGCGGACCGGTCGCCTTGTCGTTCTCCGCGGCTTTAGTTTTCAGCCCCGGAGGGGCAACCGATGGTAGCCCAGGGTGCAGCGAGTCTTCGAGCGCAACCCTGGGTACGACGTAGTAAGAAGCACGAAGCCCCGG
>SXHE01000684.1 GCA_005773755.1 Planctomycetia bacterium | reverse complement strand
GCAGGCCCGGTATTCGGCTTGAATCTGGCCCTGTGTCCGGTGGCGGACGAACGGCAACGGCGACCGAGGCATCGGATTCACCCTCGCAACAAAGGGTTGCGAGGATAAAGTAGGGAATCAACACCATTCGGTATGAGTCGTTGCACTGTGTGGGTGTCGAGCGCGAAACGCGGGCACTCGCTTTGCTGCGATTGTATGCGCCGTCGCGCTCACGGGCCGACGCCGGTGTCGGTATCGACGGCCAGTTTCACGCTCTCGGTCTTCTCGTAATAGGTCAGCTTGATCGCGACCGCCTCGGTCTTGGGCGGCAGCGTGTACGTCGCGCTCTGTGTGACCTTGCCGCCGGGCGCGCTCAGGGTGATGTTACCGCTCTGGGTCAGCGGCTTGCCGTCGGGCGTGGTGAAGTTCACCGCCTTCACTGACGCGCCCTCGGTCTTGAACGTCACCGTCAGCTTGTCCTTCGCCACGACGACCTCGAACGTGACCGGTCCGGCGGTCGCTTTCTCCTTGTCCTTGAGGGCGAGTTTCTCGACGGTCGCTGCCTTCTCGCCGGTGCCGCACAGCAGCACCAACTCGCCCTTCACGCGCACGCGGGTCGCGCCGGCCGCGGGCGCTTTGTTGCCCAACACGTACAGCCGGCCCTGTTCCTTGCTCTTGTCGATGGCGAGCGAATTACCGGGGAGCACCTTCGGGCCGCCGAGATCGGTCCCCTTGTCGTCGGTCAGCGCGAGCTTCGTGGTCGCGGGGTCGAACGACAGAATCTGCTTGCCAGGCACCTGCACAAACATGTACACGCCGGTGTACGCCGGGCTGACGATCTCCTTCGGCGCGCCGGCCGGCGGGTTGTTCACGTTCAGCGCGTATGCCTTCACGGACGGATCAGCGGCCACGGTGACGGTCGCGGCGGCGAGCAACAAGGCGAGAGCGAACGCGGTGCGCATGGGGCGCTCGGGGTGGGAGGGAAAGGGGGTGGTGAGATTGTATGCGCGCCGGCTACCTGTTGGTGAGCACGCCCGTGACGAACGTTGCGAGGCCGGCGAACAGCATGAAGATCGAACCGAAGTAGAGCACGCCCAGCGCGAGGCCGCCCACGAGCCAGACGAGCGCGAGCGCGATCAGGCCCAGGCCGACAACGGCCCCGCCACTCAACCAAATTTCGTCGTTAGGCGTGTGGGTGAGTGGCGACTCGAACGCCTCGTCAGGGAGTTTACGGTCCTCGCGGGCGGGCGTATGCGACGAAGGGGAAAGTGGTGTGGCAGGAGGTGGCGGCGCGACCGGGCGTGTGGGGAGCGTGCCGTCGGCGCGCGGCACCGGGACCGAGGCCCCACATGCCCGACAGCGAACGAACCACCCGCCCAGCGCCGCGGCCACCGAGAACCGCTCACCACAAGCGCAATTGAGTTCGACAGACATCAGGGCGACACCGAGAAGGAACGGAGCACGGTCATTCTTCGCCGGTCAAGCCCTTGATGAAGGCGACCAGCCCGATGATGAACAGGATCGGTGGGTAGAAGAAGATCCAGTCGTTCGCCAGCCCGACGACGAACCAGATCACGGCGATCACCATCATCAGGATGCCGCCGATCACCCCGCCGTGGATCATGCTCCCTTCGAGGCTGCGCCCGCTGTTCTGCTGTGACGACGAGGACGACGACTTGCGGAAGTTCTTCTTCCGCGGCTTCTTCTTCGGTTTTGGCCGCTCTTCTTCCTCGTCGTCATCGTCGCGGCTCCGGCTCTTGACGCTGTACCCGCGCCGGCCGCCGTCGTCATCGTCGTCATCGTCATCGTACGAAGCCTTCGTCACCGGCTTGCCGACGACGTTCTTCTTCGGCTCGTCCTCGACGATCTCGAAGTCCGGCTCCGCGTCGGGCGGCGGTTCGGGCGCGGGCACGAGGCCCACGGTGTTGCACGCGGGGCACTTCACGCGCCGGCCGGCGTGCTCGTCGCCGACGCGCAGCGCCTTCCCACACGGGCAGTCGAACGTAATGGGCACGGGGCGTCCTCTGTCGCGTCAGGAGTGTTTGTCGCGGCCCTTGCGGAAGTTCGGCAGCCCGCCCCTTTTGCCGGACGTGCGCCCGCCGGCGCTGCGCGAGGTGCCGGGGGCCGAACCGCCGTCGTTGTCGGCCAGCCCGTAGGTGGCCCCGTTGCCGTCGCTTTCTTCCTCGTCCTCGCCTTCGGAGGGTTTAGGCTTCGGCTTCGGCTTCGGTTTCGGCAATTCGGGAAGCGCGCTGGGGGCCTCCGCGTGGCGGGCGCGAACCGGCGGCTCGTCCACGACCTCGAACTCCGGTTCCGGTTCCGGCACCAGCCCGATCGCCCCGCACGCCGGGCACTTGGCCCGCTTCCCGGCGGAGGTGTCCGGCACGCGCAGTGTTTTCCCACAGGTGCAGTTGAAGGCAATCGGCATGGCGGTACTCCTGGCAGAGGAGTGAAGTAAACCGCACCAGGGCGCGAAACGCAAGGGGCGTTGGCGCGGCGTCGTGCTGCCGCGCGGTGCTACACCTCCACGCCGGGGCGCTTGGCGAGCCGCCAGAGCGGGCTTTTGGGCACGCGGTTGCGGCTCACGTCGGCGTAGCCCAGGCGCGGGAACGTGCGCGGGTCCGCGAGCTTCGAGACGCCCTTCCCGGCCGCGTTCTCCGACAGGTTCACCCAGGTCAGGTTCGGGAACGCGCCCGATTCGACGACCGCCCGCGCGCCGGCCTCGCGCAGCCCGCACTCGGACAGGCCCAGGCGGGTCAGGTTCGCGAAGGTGCCGTTGGCCGCGAGCGCCCGCGCCCCGCGGATGCACACCGGCAGCCGGTCCAGCTTCAGGTGTCGCAGTTCGGGCAGCTCCAGCGCCGCGAGGAAGTTCAACAGCGTCGCCGCGTCGAGCGGGGCGTTCGTCATATTGCAGTTACTCAGGTGCAGGCTCCGCAGTTCGCGCAGGTGCTTGGAGCGCACGAGCGCGAGCAGCCCGCCCGCGCCGATCGGGTTCGTCGGCAGGTGCAGGTGCCGCAGCCCGGCGAGCGCCTCGGAGTTCGCCAGCGCCGCAACGCCGCCCGCGGTGATCTCGCAGTGGATCAGTTCGAGCACGCGCAGCGTCGGCGCGAACGCGGCCCCGGCCAGCGCTTCCGCCCCGCCCTTCTTGACCGGCACGCTGTCGAACCGCAAGTGGCGGAGCGGCCACGTTCCGGCCGCGAGCAGCGCGACCAGGTCCGGCCCCAGGCGAACGCTCTCGAACTCCAGGCGCGCGAGTTGTGGGAACGAGTCGGACGCGGCGAACCGGCGCATCGCGGTCGCGGTCGGCGCGGTCGAGCCGCGGAACGAGAGCGCCACGAGGTTCGGCATCGGCGGCAGCTCCGCGAGCACCTTGAGCGCGTCGCGGTCGTCCATCCACAGCCGTAACGAGCGCAGGTTGCGGAACCAGCGGGCCGCGCCCAGCACCTTCAGCTCCGCGGTCGAGGGGAAGTCGAAGGCGAACGATTCGAGCGTGTTCAGGTGGGTCGCCTTCGCCAGCTTCTTCAGGCTGCCGGTATCGACCGACGTGTCGAGGCGCAGGTGGCGCAGGCCGGTGAGGTGTTCCGAGGTGGCGATTACGCCGAGCGCGTCCGCTTCGTCGTTGTAGTCCACGTCGCCGAGGTAGAACCCGCGCAAGCCGCTCACGCACGGGTGGGCCATGATCCCGGCGATCTCGCTGCCGTAGGCGTCTTCCAGGTCGAGCGCGCGCACGGTCGACCGCGCGAACACGGCCGGCAGGTTCTTGGTGATCGTCGCGATGTTGTCGTCCGGTTCGTCGTCCCACTCGCCGTACTCGACCACCCACGGGAACCCGCGCCGGTACGCGGCGTGTTCGCTCCCGTCGTCCGCGATGCTGTCGAACGAGCCGAACCAGTCGAACGCCTCCGGCACGTTCGGCCGCGATTCCTTTTCGGGCGTGTGGGCCTTGAGCCAGTCGGCGAGGTCCTGCTCGCGCTCCAGCAGTTCGGGGTAATCGGGGTAGTCGAACGGGTGTTGTGCGAGCCGGCACTGCACGCGAATGTACTCCGCGCGGGCGCTCGGCCCGGCCGCCGGCGACGGGGTCGCGTCGGGCGCGTGCTCGTCCAGCCAGTCGGCGTACATCAGCCGCGGGGTGTCGTCGTCCGGGTGCGCGATGATCGCGGCCAGCAGTGCGTCTCGGTCGCTCATGGTACCGGAAATGATACCCGACGCGCGGGCCGCGCCGGTAGCGCCGGCTACGAAATGAGGTACAGCCCCGGGCGCTCGAACTTCTCTGCGGCCTTCTCGGTGATCTTGTTGCCGGCGAGCCAGCAGGCGCCGAGGCGCGGCATCACCCCCTTGCTCGCGAGCGCGTCCGCCCCGGTCTTGATGCGGTTGCTGCTCAGGTGGAGTTCGACGAGGTTCTGGAGGTGCGGCGAAGCGAACAGCGCCTTCGCTCCCGCGTCGCCGATGTCGCATTCTTCCAGGCTGAGGCGCGTGAGGGTGGCGAACGCCGGGTTCGCGGCCAGCGCCTTCGCGCCCGCGTCGCCGAGCGGCCAGTTGTGCAGATCGAGGTGCCGCAGGTTCGGCAGCGCCAGGCCCGCGAGCCACGCGGCCAGGTCCGCGCTGGTGGCTTTGCGCGCGTGGTACGACCGAAGGTCGAGTGTCGTGAGCGCGGGGAACGTGCCGAGCGCCGCAAGCCCGGCTTTGCCGAACGTGTTGTCGCCGAACTTGAGCACCCGCAGCGAGCGCGCGACCGGGTGCGCCGCGAGCGCCTTCGCGCCCTTGTCGCCGATGCCGTTCTCCGCCATGTGGAGCACGCGGAGTTGCGCGAACCAATCGGCGCTCAGCAGCTCCGCGAGGCCGTCGTTCTTCGCCCTGCCGCGGTGCAGCTCGAACGCGGTCAGCGCCGGGAACTTGGCTTTCGCCAGCGTCTTGGCGAACTTCGCTTCAATCGGCCCGCTGTACATGAGGCGCGCGAGCGCCGGGAACTCGGCCTTCGCCAGCGCCGAAACCGCGCCGTCGGGGAAGGCCGGCACGTCGAGCGTGTGCAGGTCCGGCAGCTCGCCCAGCCCCGCGGCCAGCACGCGCGCGTCGGGCACGCGGTCGATGAAGCAGCGGAAGTGCTGGAGCCGGCGGAACCACGGGGCGCGCACGAGCCGTTCCAGGTCGGCCCTCGTGCCCTCGATGTTCTGGATGGTGATCCGGCGCACGGAGTCGAACGCGGTGGCGTTCGCGAGTTCGGCCGCCGGCAGCGGGTCGAACCCGCCGTACAGGAACATGTGCTTGACGTTCTGCAGCGCCGGGGCCGTACCGACGAAGCGGAAGAACTCCGCGAACGAGTCCGCTTGGTCGGCGAAGCACGCGAACCCGGTCAGCTTCTCCGCGACCGGTTCGGCCAGTAGCTGCCGCATCGTGTCGAGCGGCGTCTCGCTGAACGACACGCCGCGAACGGTGGTCGTGGTGAGGTAGCGCGTGAGTTCGCGCACGACGCGCGCGCGTTCTCGGTCGGTCCAGTCGTCGCCGCTGGTCTGGCTGTCGATGAAGTACGGGAACCCGCGGCGGAACGGCTCCTCGTGGTGGCCGATGAAGTCGTGACCGAAGTAGAAGTTGTCCGCCTCGCGGCCGAGGTTCGCAAGCTCGCCGAGCCGGCTCTTGAGCCGGGCGACCAGTTCCAGTTCCTGTTCGCGCAGATCGACCCAGTCGGGCGCGGCCGGCGACAGGTCCGCGAGCCGGCACTGCACGCGGATGAACGCGGCGCGGTCCGGGTCGCCGTTCTCGTCCAGCCAGTCGGCGTACGCCAGCCGCGGGGTGTCCTCGTCCGCGTGTCCGACGATGGCTTTTTCCAGCGCGGCGTTGGTGGCGAACTTGGGCATAGGTGGCAGGTCGGAGCACCGCTACCGAGGCCAGGGGAGCGTAACGGGGAGCGTGAGCCAGCCCTGCACCTGCGCGACGCGGGCGGCGGTGTAGACGATCAGGCCTAGCCCGGCCAGGCCGTACAGGTGCTTGAAGAACCCGGACCGCAGCACCCGGCCCGGGGGGCCGAACAGCCCGCACGCGGCGTCGAACACCGCGTTGACCGCGACCAGCGGCAGGAACAGGAACGGCACCGGCGGCGCGTCCGGGGCGGGTGTGAGTCCGGCGGTCGCCTTCGGCGGCCCGGGCGCGGGCAGCGGCGGCGGAACGACGGCGACCGGCTTGGAGAGCGGCGGCGCGGCCTTCGCCGGCGGTGGCGCGGGCGG